>WJJR01000481.1 GCA_014729565.1 Candidatus Zixiibacteriota bacterium
ATGATCCGTTTTGATGCCACCAGCTCCTCTCGCAGGGCCAAGGGAGACAAGACGGTCAGATCGGAATGGGTGAGCGTATGCGATCCAAAGGTCATCCCACGGTCACTCCAATAGCGGACCTGCGCCCAGTTCATCATCGGTCGACGCCGGCCCAATATCCGCACATCCCATTGATCGGTCCCGCCGATGCTTCCCGCAACCAGGAACACGGTGGCGCTCAGCCCCCGGGCCGCCAGGATCGGCAGGGCACTCTCAGCGACCGAGGCGAAACCATCGTCGAACGTGATCAGTACCCCCTGTCCGCCGATTGCCGTCTCAGGCGATAACACGGGCTCCCCCGAATCTACAATCAGATCAAGGATGCGGCTGAACCGCAGTGGCGAGAGCCGCGTGATCTCCAGACCAGTGGCCCCTTCAACTCGATGAAAACCCAAAGCCAACATAGCGTTACGCCATCCTGTTAAAGCAAAGGCCCCGCTCCCTGAACGAGGCCCGCAATTTTTTGTGGAGCTGACGGGATTCGAACCCGTGACCTCTTGACTGCCAGTCAAGCGTTCTCCCAACTGAACTACAGCCCCAACACGGCGGAGAATATAGTACGGCGATTTCGCAAGTCAAAGGACTTCATGAGGCTCAGAAGGGTCTGCCCTACCCCGACGCCGTCTTCGCTCCAGAACAAGGCGGGAGTGGAAGATAAAGAAAGAGCAATATTGTCGGCTTTGCTTGTAGTTAAGCGTCGCGATTCCGGCCGGCGGTGTTTATACTACAATCATTGGTGGGCGCTGCATCACGCCCTCCACCCTTGTCAAATCAGGTTGTTGTCTCGCCTCTGCCAAAGGAGCAGCTCAAATGAAGACACGTAGGGTCGGCTTTGTGCTGGCGATTGGTTTAGCCCTCAGTTTGATCGTGGGCGCCGCGCCATCGAAGATTGTATCCAGCGGGCAATCGGACAATACATCGAAGGCCGTAAAAACAGCACCTTCAGCATCGTCCGTCTCCACGACCCCGTCGCACCTACCGGACGATGTACTCGAGACGCCTTTGTCGCAGGGTACCAACGCTGCGAATTATGAGATCCCCTGGTCCTCGATCAACGGCGGTGGCGCACCCTCATCGAGCACAAACTACTCAGTCAACGCATCGGTCGGCCAATCGGCGATTGGTTTCGCCACCAGCACCAACTATGAGGCGGGAATCGGATATTGGTACGGTGCGGAGGCGACTGGCGGCGGATGCAGTTGTCCGTTCCAGTGTGACTTCAATGAAGACCTGGTCCTGGATGCGGTAGACCTGAACGAAGAAATCAATGCCCTGTTCTTTAACGGCCCCAATCCACAGGATCCGGGTTGCCCGACAACGCGCGCCGATTTCAATAATGACGGATTTCCCGATGCGACCGACCTGAATTCCCTGATCGAACACCTGTTCTTCAATGGTCCACCGCCGGTCGATCCCTGCGCCTAACGTCTTGTCCACTTCGAATCCACACAAAGCCCGCCGCTCCTGAAGCCGGCGGGCTTTTTCGTTGGGTGCGTTTAGACTGTGTAAACTGGTGAAGCGACACAGTCCACCGCCCGCGATCTCTTGACGAACTTACGATTCAGCGTATCTTTAGTAGTGACTGGAAAACCACTTCCGGCCTGACACTCGCATACAACAGGAGGTTCGCGATGTCTCACCGCATCCGCGTGAACACCCGGTCCGCTGTAACATGCCTGCTCGTCATTCTCCTGGCGCCCAGCTTCGGCTGGACACGAACGGCGGACGGTCTGGAGCCGGGATATAAACCATTGCGCCCGGTCCTCAAACCCGCGGCTGTTCGCATCAGCCCGCTGGCGCCTTCCGGCCGGTTAGTGGTCAAATTCAAGCGCGGTGCGCCAGTCGATTCGAAATCGGACCGATTGGGCGGATCGGTGGGCCGTCAGGCCGAGTCGATCATTGGCCGGTACGGCATGGCGCAACTTCGGCCACTGCTGTCCGACGATCGGGAGATGATCACATCCCGGCGACTGGCCGCGGAAGATCGGTCTGGAGTGAACCTCCCGGACATGTCCCTGTATTTTCAGACGCCCGTCATTAGTCATCAGGCTGCCGAGCGGGCGATTCGCGCGCTGAATGCACTCGACGACGTTGAAATCGCGTATTTCTCACCCCAACCGGAAAATGCGGAATGGACCGGCGAATTGTCTGTCCCGAATTACGAACCGGGGCAGCGATACCTCGAGGAAGCCCCGGGCGGTGTCGATTCCCGGGCGGCCTGGTCGCTGCCCGGTGGACGCGGTGAAGGTGTAACGATTATCGACGTTGAAAACGGCTGGAATCTCGATCATGAGGACTTGAGCGTTGGCGCGAGCACGATTGTCGTCGGGGGTGGCGGCGTTGCGCTTGGCGATCACGGAACCGCGGTCCTGGGTGAGATGTTTGCCGATCCCGATTTGATGGGAATGACCGGAATGGTATACAATTCCGGATGCGGCGTATCACCGGTCAACATCACCGTCGCCGCCGCGATTTCCGATGCCATCCCCTATCTCGAACCGGGCGATATCATACTCATCGAGCAGCACGCACCCGGTCCGCGATATGGTTATGAGTGGCGTGACGATCAACTGGGATACATGCCAATGGAGTTCTTTCAGGCAGAATTCGACGCCATGCTGAACGCGTATGCGGCCGGTATCATTGTGTGCGAGGCCGCCGGAAACGGTGAAGAAGATCTCGACGACACACTGTACACCCCGCTGTTCGATACTTCCTTCCGGCATTCCCACGCCATCATGTGCGGTGCCGGCAATCCACCCGTCGGTGGCGTGGCACAGGACCGCTCCAAGCTTGATTTCTCGAACTGGGGAGAACGTGTCAACCTGCAGGGATATGGTGTCCGTGTCTACACGCTCGGTTATGGCGATCTGTATGATGGTGGTTCGGAGGATTCCTGGTACACCGACTCGTTCAGCGGGACATCGTCGGCCTCGCCGATTGTTACCGGCGCCGTTGCGTCACTGTCCGGAATCTTTCAAAACATGTTCGGGACGCTTCTTGATGCCGACTCAGCTCTCGTTTTGCTGGAATCAACCGGCTCACCACAGACGAATCCCAACCTGATTTATCATATCGGGCCCCGGCCGAATCTGCATGCCGCACTTGATCCCCTGTTCGATCCGGTCGATTCGGTCTGGTACGGAGATATCGGGCTCTGCAAGGACGGCTCATCGGCGATGCCGATCTATCTGACGAATTCTCATCCCGTCCGAGAGATCTATCTGCCCTTCCGTCTCACAGGTGACCCATTCATCGCGATCGATTCACTGACCCGGGCCGAACGAACGAATGACTTTGCCCAGATCACGGTGACGTTCGATAACCGCTTCAATGGTGAAGTCGCGTACGTGATGCGGGCGTATACGAGCGGTCATCAATCTCCATTGTGGGCCGGGAGCGGTCCCATTGCCTATCTCTGGTTTCGTACCAATGCACTGGCGGAATTGGGGCAGGAGATTGTGGTTGATAGCGCCTGGCTGGGATCGACCAACCGGCTACGGTTGACGTCTGAATTTGATGACGGCTACCCGGACTACTTTTCCGCCGGGACGATCACCATCGCAGAAGAGTGTGAGTATCCGATCTTATGTCAGGGCGACTGCCCCAATCAGGCGGACTTGTTCTTAGACGGTACGATCAATGCTGTCGATCTCAATATTATGATTGAAACGCTCTTTTTCTCGCGGCCGGAGGAACAGGATCCGGGTTGTGATGTCACGCGATCGGATTTCGACGCCGACGGATTCAGCGATGCATTGGATCTGAACATGATGATCACGATGATGTTCTTCAATGGGCCTCCACCCTCCAATC
>WJJR01000482.1 GCA_014729565.1 Candidatus Zixiibacteriota bacterium
ATGTTGAAGCAGCATTGGGTGATGCAGTCGAAATTGCCAGGGCATCGGCGCTGCTGATTCAGCACCAACTCGTCCTCCCCAAACGCAACCCGGTGAAGGGCGAGTATACAACTCCGTTTAAGACCGACCCCTTTGCCGTTCCACTGACCGAGAAAGTCGATTTCCTCGAATCACTCTGTGGTGCCATGAGCGCCACTGATGGCGTCACCAGCAGCGAAGCCTTTCTGGATTTCCGTCGTGAGGAGAAATGGTTTTTCGATACGGCGGGCTCGCAGATTACGCAGACAATCCTGCATTCGGGCGGCGGGATCAACGCGGCTGCACGACAGGGCCGTCACGGAGGCGGATCGCGGTCCTATCCGACGTCGGGTGGGCAGCATGTCAGTGGTGGCTATGAAGCAATAGCAGCGATGAAGCTCGAGAGTGCGTGTCAACGTGTGTCCGAAGAAGCAGTCGCTTTGTTGAGTGCGCCTCCCTTGCCGGAGTCGACCACCACATTGATCCTCAGTGGCGACCTGGTGTCGCTGCAAATTCACGAATCGATCGGTCATCCACTGGAATTGGACCGTGTCTTCGGCGCGGAACGCAATTTCTCCGGAACCAGTTTCGCCACACCCGATCAACTCGGCTCATTGAAGTATGCGTCAGACATCGTGACCGTCTCCAATGATCCCACGGCGCTCGGCGGATTGGGAACGTTTGGTTATGATGATGAAGGCGTCAAAGCACACGAAGCGGCGTTGATCGACAAAGGCATTCTGGTGAACTACCTGTCATCGCGCGAGACTGCGCAACGGATCGACAAGAAATCAACCGCGGCGATGCGTGCCGAGAGCTGGCGTGATCTGCCCCTGGTGCGCATGACCAATACCAACTTGCGTCCCGGTTCGGGCACGTTGGAGGAGTTGATCGCCGACACCGATGACGGTGTGTTGATCGAAACACCGGCCAACTGGTCGATTGACGACCGTCGCGAGAATTTCCAGTTGGGCGGAGAAGTGGCGTGGGAAATCAAAAACGGACAACGCGGCCAAATGTATAGTAATGCCGTCTATTCCGGCAACACCGTGACATTCTGGACTTCGTGCGAACGCATCTGCGGGCCCGACGAGTGGCGGATTTGGGGTACACCCAATTGCGGGAAGGGGCAGCCGGGACAAAACATGCGCACCGCGCAGGGTGCGTCGCCGGCACGGTTCACGAACATTAAAGTCGGACAATCGAGTTGATGTCGAGCATGGCATACACACGCGACGATATTCTGCGGACCCTGCGGGCGGCAGTCGGGCGGTCGTCGGCCGAACAGACCGAATTGACCTTCATCGGCCAGCGCGAGGCGAGCACTCGCTTTGCCGAGAATGTCATCCATCAGAATATGCTGTCCGAAGATGGGCGCGTGACAGTGCGTGTTGTCGATAACGGACGCGTCGCCGTATCGAGCACCAACGATCTTTCAAACGATGGATTAGACAGTGCCATCGCCGATGCCTATGCGATCGCCGCGTTTCTTGAGACGGATGCGTCATTTCCCGGGTTGGTCGAATCGCCCGACGCACGCGATGGTGACGCGTTTTTTGCATCGACCGCCGGCTACTCAGCCGAAGATCGCGCGCTGAGCGTGCGCGAGATTGTCGACATAGCGAAAAGATCGCAGTTGGAAACGTCGGGACTCTATCGCCTGCAAACCGATCGCATCGCCGTTGTCAATTCGATGGGAACGGAACAGTATTATCAAGGCACCGCAGCCGAGTTGTCTGTTTCAGCGGCGGACGATGATGAGTTTGCACAGGGGTGGGGGATCGGTGCGAGTCGTGATGTGAATCGCATTGAATCGGCCGCCATCGGCAAGACCGCTGTCAGCAGAGCGAACCGTTCGCGCAATCCCGTAGCGATTGAACCGGGCAAATACACGGTCATTCTCGAACCGGCCGCGGTCGGGCAACTGCTGTTGTTTTTGGGATTTCTCGCGTTCTCAGGGAAATCGTATGCGCAGGGCCGCGGCATTCTCACCGGACGGATGGGCGAGCAGGTCGCCGGCACGAACATCACCATTCACGAAGATCCGTTCATGAGTGCCTATCCGGGCGTCCCGTTCGATTACGAGGGGGTGCCGAAACGGAAAGTCGCGCTGATCGAAAACGGGATCGCGCGCGGCGTCGTGCACGATCGCCGGTCGGCGGCGATGGCGGGCACCGAATCGACCGGCCACGCACTCCCGGCCGACAATCCGCGCGGACCGTATCCGAAGAATATGGTGATGGCAACGGGAGACGCGTCGATTGACGAGATGATCAAATCCACCACGCGTGGCCTGTTGATTACACACTTCTGGTATATCAATTACCTGAACCCGATGCGCACGCAAATCTCGGGATCGACTCGCGACGGGACGTTTCTGGTTGAAAACGGGGAAATCACCACGCCGGTGGAGAACATGCGCGCAACACCATCGATTCTGGAATCGTTTTCCAATGTCGAAATGCTCGGCAATGAACCCTCGATTTATCCGCAGTATTCGGTGGTAATGTCGGTACCGGCGATGAGGATTATCGGGATGCCGTTTGTGGAGGAAACTGGCTGATGGTTGTACTGTCACTCACCCGCCGTCAATTCGTGCTCGGCAGTCTGGCCGGTGTCGGTTTGTTGATGCTGCCGTCGTCGGAATCGTTTGGCGTGACACCGACACCCACACGGCGACGGGCTGGCACACCGCGCATTTGGCTGCGCGGCAATCCACGGATGGGATGCAGTCATTATCCGGGCACCGAATGGAATGTGACGGATCATCCTGTTCAGCATAGCTGGATCTAACCGAGAGTCTCATTCTGTGAAATCGATCAGCGAGTGGCGGCGTGATCTCACCAGTCGGTTAAAGCCGGTGGCGACCGACCTGGCGGCGTACGAATCATATCGACTGCTGGGACACATCTTCGGCTACGGCCCGACCGAGTTGACGCTTCGTTCATCAACGCTCGTTGCCGATGAGCAGGCCGAGAAATTGGAGCGGCTTGTTGCCCGACGGCTCACCGGTATGCCCCTGGCCTATGTCCTCGGTCGCGCCTACTTCCGCACACTCGAATTGTTGTGTGATTCGCGGGCGTTGATTCCCCGCCCCGAATCCGAAGACTTAGTCGAGATCGCCGAACAGTGTCTCGATACCTTGCCGCCATCGGCCGGACGCGTGGTGGTCGACCTTGGAACCGGCTCGGGGAATATCGGGCTGACCGTGGCACATGAACGCTCCGACGTGTTCGTCATTGGCACCGATTTAGATTCCCAGGCATTGGAGTTGGCCGAGGAGAACCGCCGGCACCTGGGGTTGCAGGACCGCTTCGTTCTGGTGCGCGGCGATACCCTGACGATGTTTCCCGCCACACCCGTCATCGATGTCATTGTCACCAATCCGCCGTACATTGCCCTCGACGATCCGTATGTCGAGCAATCGGTGCGAGAGTACGAACCGAAAATGGCGGTCTTTGCCGGGCAGACCGGCCTGGAAGTGATCGAGCGGTTTGTTACGCAGGCCGAAAGCTGCCTGAAACCATCGGGGTGGATCGTCAGCGAGATCGGTTATAATCAGGCCGATCAGATTCGAGCGCTGTTTGCCGGCCGGCCGGCCTGGCGAAACCTGAGCATCCACCGTGATTTAGCCGGCATCGAACGGGTTCTGGCAGTCCAACGCCAATTGTGACAATCCATTAGACTTATTCGCCTGGGATCGGCTATATTGGCGCCTCAGCCGCGTCACCGCGATTGGTGTTGGGGCCGGCGGACGGAGCGTATGGCGCGCAACGCGATCGGATTAATTGAGACAGTGGGGCTGGTCGGCGCGATTGAAGCCGCCGACGCTGCGGCCAAAGCCGCTGCTGTCACCCTGACCAAAGCCGAAGTCACTCCCGGTGCTTTGGTGTCTATCCACATGGAAGGTGAGTTGGGGGCGGTGCAAGCCGCCGTCGAAGCCGGGGTGGCCGCCTGTCAGAAGGTCGGACGGTTGCTTTCCTATGTCATCATCCCCCGCCCTGACGACGGGCTCGACGTGATTCTGGATGAACCGTCGAATCTGTATGTCCCCACTGGTCCGTACTGCGCGATTGCGCTGAAACCGCCCGAGGAGACACCGGAAACGCCGACGGGCTCAGACGACAACCCAACATCAAAGGCGAAACGGCCGCGCCGGACCAAACGACCGTCGTCGGGCGATTATGACAGCATGACCGTTCAGGCCTTGCGCCGGCTGGCACGACGCCGTACCGATCTGACGATTGCGGGACGCGACATCGCCCGCGCCGACCGGGAGACGCTGCTGCGGCACTTGCGCGAGGCAGATCAACGCGATCAGGGATGAGGAGTCAGACGACAGGATGTTCATCGGCACGGTCATAGGGCAGCTCTGGTCGACGAAGAAGATTGCGAATCTCGAATCGCTGCGGTTTCTGCTCATTCGTCCGGAGAACCTCGACAAAGAACCCAACACATCGGTTGTGGTCGTCGCCGACGTTCTCGGCGCCGGTGTCGGCGAGAAGGTGATGATCGCCTACGGGCGAGCCGCGCGCCTGGCGGTCGGCAATGAGGACACGTCGATCGAGGCGGCGGTGGTGGGGATCATTGATAATATCGATGCGGAGTTTGACGATTCGCCCGGCAGCGGGGAATAACGCTGGCGCCAACTGGTAGATAGGGCAGCAGGACATTGAATTGAAGGGAGGCGTCGATGCGTGCGCTGATCCTCACTATGGTTCTGGTCGTTCTATGTGTGCCCTGTCCCGGTGTGTGTCAACTCCCGGACGGACTCCTAGTGTCGGACTCGACGCAGCCGGCCTCGTCTGATTCTGCCACGCCCGCCTGGTCGGAGCCTCGCACAACACGTCTGGTGTTTCTCCCCACTTATCACGTGCTTCCCGCCGGAAGCGGCACCTTCGGTCTGACCGAGATTGTCGTACCCAACATTTCAATGAGTCCGACCAGTTTTCTCCATGTGACCGCGTCTGCAAGCGTGATCCCAGTGGGATTCCTGTCGGGAGGCATCAAGGCACAACTGCTCCACCGCAACGACAACCGTGCCGGGCTGGCTGTCGGCGCGTCCTACCTGGGATTCTACCCCGCTGACAACGAGTTCTCGCTGACAACGGGATTTCTGACCGGAGGAATAGCGATTGGGTCGGTGGAGTACCACGCCAGTCTCATGCTCGCGCGCGTCAAGACGGAGGAGTCATCGGTCTTCAGTATCGATCTTCCCTCGGAATCGTATCCGGGCACTAATCGCGACGATATCGACTACATCCCGCTCGTCGGCGCCGGATTCAAAGCGCCGTTGCCCGGCAATGCGAATCTGCTGTTTGAAACCTGGGGCTGGGGCGACAACGGTGAGATTGCTCTGCTTGGGTTGCCGGCGATTCAGTATTTCGGTGACGGTTTCAGCGCTCAGGTTGGTACCGTGCCTGTTCTGATCGCTGACGAGATCGAAGCGCGTTTCATCCCCTGGCTTGTCCTGACCCGTTACTTTGACTGAATCTCATCCAATCAGCGGATCAACCTTGATTGCACCGGCGTAACCCTGTTCGTTTCCAGCGTGATGACCACCCCCATTGCTGATAGTGCCTTTGACGCCGGAGTCGTCGGTGCCGGTGGCGCCGGGTTCCCGACCCATGTCAAGCTGCGCGCAAAGGCAGAGTATCTGCTCATCAACGGAGCCGAATGCGAACCGTTGCTGCATAAGGACAAAGAGTTGCTCAAGCGGTTTGCTCCGGATGTGATCCAGGGGGCGATCCTGGCAGCCGAGGCCATCGGCGCCAACCGCATCATCTGCGGCATCAAAGAGACGTACCATGACGTTATCCACGCGGTCGAACAGGCGGTCGAGGGGACCGGCGTTGAACTCAAGCTGTTCGGCAATTTCTACCCGTCGGGTGATGAGTACGTCGTCGTGTGGGAATGCACCGGACGGCTGATTCCACCGGCCGGACTGCCTGTTCATGTCGGCTGTGTCGTCAGCAATGTCGAGACGCTGTACAATGTTGCTCTCGCGGCGCGCGATGGCGCACCGGTCACTGACTCCTTTCTGACCGTCAACGGATTGGTCGGCGAGCCGCTGAGCCTGCGGGTGCCGGTGGGCACTCCGATCCGGGATGTTGTGGCGTTGACCGGTTTTGTGCCGTCGAATGATCCGGCGGTCCTCGACGGTGGCGCGATGATGGGACACTTGCGCACCGATCTGTCGCTGCCCGTAACGAAGACGACCGGCGGGTATATCGTGTTGCCGAACGACCATTATTTGGTGCGTCGCCGCTCGATGACGAAGACCGACATGCACCGCAAAGGGCATTCGGCCTGCGACCAGTGCACCTACTGCACCGAGTTCTGCCCCCGGTATCTGTTGGGCTACGAAATCGAGCCGCACAAGGTGATGCGGAGCCTGCTGTTCGCCGGGCAGCAAAATGAAGAGTACTGGAGCAAGTGGGGACAACTCTGTTGCGAATGCAATCTGTGCAGTCTCTACGCCTGTCCCGAGGATCTCGATCCGAAAGATGCGTGTGTCTGGTCGAAGGAGGTGTTGCGGGAGTCAGACGCACCGCCCCCCGAATGGGTTCAGCCCGAGCGGCCGCATGCGTTTTCCGAACACCGTAAACTGCCGCTGAGCAAGCTCGTCCGTCGATTGGGATTGGAAAAGTATGATCTGCCCGCGCCGTGGACCGACACGTTCGTCGAACCGGAGCGCGTGACGATTCCATTGAAGCAGCACATCGGCCGTGCGTGTGAACCGATTGTCTCGACCGGTGAACGGGTCGAACGCGGCCAGCCGATCGGGCGAATCCCCGAGGGTGAACTCGGCGCCCCGGTGCACGCGTCGATCACGGGACAGGTGACAGCGGTGGGTGAGTCGATTACGATTGAACGGACGTAGTTTCGCTTGTGTGGAATGAGAGACGACACGACAATGCGTAGGAGCGCACCTGTGTGTGTGCCCAGGCGGAGACATACTGGCGGCGACGTCGGGCGAACATGTAGGTCCAGAGCGGACACCGAGGTTCGCTTCTACAATTGAACCACGGGAATTCCATGAATGGATTCGATCCCCATATTCCCCCTTCGGTCGGCATGATCGAGTTGTCGAGCATCGCCCGTGGCTTCCAGACCGCCGACGCCATGTTGAAAGCGTCGGATGTCATCCTGCTGATGAACCGGACGATCTGCTCCGGGAAATACATCGCGTTAGTGGCCGGAGACGTTGCGGCGGTGGAGTCGTCGGTGGCGGGCGGTCTCGAGATCGCTCAGGAGTCGGCGATTGATGATCTGATCATTCCCAATGTCCATCCGGCGATTTTCCCCGCGATTACGGCGACGAACATGTCGGCGCAAAAGGGCGCAATGGGAATAGTCGAATCGTTTTCGGTCTGTTCACTGATTGAGGGCGCCGACGCGGCCGCCAAAGCATCGCAGATCGACTTGATGGAAATGCGTCTGGCGATGGCGTTGGGCGGAAAAGCGTTTGTGACCTTCACCGGCGACGTCGCCGCGGTCGAAGCGGCCGTCGATGCCGCCTCCGCAGTGATCTCACGCAAAGGCTTGCTCGTCAACCGCGTCGTGATTCCGCGTCCGCGCGACGAGATTCTCAACGAAACGATTTAGGGGCGGTGTCATGCCGTTGTCAGCCGAAGAAATCGAACGGATTACACGCAGTGTGGTGGCACGTCTCGGCCGGAAAGCCGATCCGGAATCGGTCCAGGCTCAGGTCCGTCAATCTCTGACCGAAACCGCCGACGCCGACACGCCGCAACTGGCCGGGAGCCCGTCACGGCAACCGATGCCGGCGACCGATCTCCCCGACGTTACACCGATGACGGAAGCGGCATCGACGCACGTCTCGCATCCGCAAATTGAACCAACGGATTCCAACCGCAGCCGGGTGATCGTCGCGACATTTGGACGAAACCGTCCCGGGGTGGCCGCCGCACTCACAGCAGTTCTGGCCGAGCACAATTGCGACATTGCCGACATCACGCAGAAGATCTTACAGGAGTTCTTCTCGATGATCATGATCGTCGACATCGCCAACTGTTCGGTCGACTTCGCAACCCTGCGCCAGAAGTTTGGGGACGTCGAGACACGGTTGGGGGTCACGATTGTCGCGCAGCACGAGGACGTCTTCCGCGCCATGCACAGGGTTTAGAGCAGGGGAGCAGGCGAGCGATTTAGACGATGCCCATCGACCAACGCGAAATCATTGAAACGATCCGCATGACAACGGCGGAGCATCTGGATATCCGTACCGTGACAGTCGGCATCTCGCTGCGCGATTGCCGGGGTGCGACACCGGATGAGACGGGTGAGAAGATCATCGCCCGTATTCGGACAGTGGCGTCGAACCTGGCCGATGCCGCCCGGGGCGTGGAAGCGGACTTCGGAACGCCGATCGCCAACACACGTGTGGCTGTCACTCCGATCGCCATCATCGCCGACGGTTTCGATGTTCAGGGCATGGGTACCGTTGGCCGTGCGCTCGACACGGCCGCCGAAGCGGTGGGCGTCGACTATATTGGGGGCTTTTCGGCACTGGTCCAGAAGGGGGCGACGACAGGTGATTGGGCCCTGATCGATGCGATCCCCGAACTGCTGTCGACCACGCAGCGGGTCTGTTCATCGGTCAACGTGGCCTCAACTAAGGCCGGCATCAATATGAATGCGGTTTTCCGGATGGGCCGTGTGGTCAAGCAGACTGCCGAGCTGACCGCCGATCAGGGTGCGATCGGCTGCGCTAAGTTGGTGACCTACTGTAATATCCCCGAAGACAACCCATTTGTCGCCGGGGCCATGCATGGGATTTCCGAACCCGATGCGGTGATCAATGTCGGTATCTCCGGCCCAGGCGTCATCCTTGAGGCGGTCCGGAGTGCGGGCGCCTGTGATTTGGGAAATCTGGCCGAAACCATTAAGCGAACTGCATTTAAGGTGACGCGCATGGGCGAGATGGTCGGCCGAGAAATGAGCCGCCGGTTGGGGATCCCATTTGGCATTGTCGACATTTCGCTGGCGCCGACGCCTCAGGAAGGCGACTCTGTCGCGCAAGTCATTGAGGCAATGGGGATTTCCCGATGCGGCGCACCCGGCACCACCGCCGCCCTGGCGATGCTGAACGACGCGGTCAAAAAGGGCGGGCTGATGGCATCGTCGTATGTCGGTGGTATGAGCGGGGCATTCATCCCCGTGGCCGAAGATGCCGGGATGATCGCGGCGGTCGAAGCCGGGGCGCTCTCACTCGAAAAGCTCGAGGCGATGAGTTCGGTCTGTTCGGTGGGACTCGATATGGTGGCGATTCCCGGGAGCACCAGCGCCGAGACCATCGCCGGGATCATCGCCGACGAGATGGCCATCGGCACGGTGAACAATAAGACAACAGCAGTCCGCATTATCCCGGTACCCGGCAAGAACATCGGTGATCGAGTCGACTTCGGCGGCCTTCTGGGCAGCGGCCCGATCATGCCGGTGCCACGGTTCGACGCCGATGAGTTCATTCACCGCGGCGGACGGATCCCCGCGCCGACGATTTCGTTGACCAACTGAAGTCTCTCGCACAAGCGTCCAATCCCTTTGCACCGAACCGTTTATAGCGATTGTCAGAAGTATTTTCCGTTCGCAGAAGCCCCCGTTCAGTCGTCAAGCCTCCCCTGTCATCCCCGCGCAAGCGGGGATCCATTTTGAACCCAGCCACGCGCGGAGAATGGATTCCCGCTTTCGCGGGAATGACAACAAGTTATAGCAATCATCGAATTCCGTTCGAATGTTCGGGAACGTAGCATCGTCCTCTCGGCCCAGCGGCACGGGCACTTCGGTTGACTCAGTGTAAACGAGGCGCCCGTACTACATCGCGTGTTCAATCGGACGATAGTTCTGACAATCGCTATAACTGTGTCGGGGCACGGACTGCCGCAGCCCGATGAAGAGTCCAGCGTGACCCCACCTGCTTGGGCCTGTTGAAAGAGTCGTGTTTTGACTCTAGACCAGATGGTGTCACTGAATGAGACAATCATAACCTCGCGTCGGTGCGGCTCTTAGCCGCACCGGTCCGGCTGAGAGCCGGACCTACGCGACAGACCTATGGCTTTTTCAACACGCCCCAAAGGCCCGTGGCCCCGACCGTGAGTACCAAATAAACCAAGCCGTACTCCCTCTCAATGGAACGCATTTCTGAGAATCCCTTTAAAGAAACAACCCAGCCAATCCAGTTTCCTGTCACAATGTCATGTCCCGCGAGGGTCAAGGAGGTTGTAGGGGTCTGCAAAATTTGTGCACCAGCGGACACAGTTTGTCATGATTGCATAATGGGGAGAGTGCCTTCCATCTGCTCGTGGGGTAGTCTCAACACACCGGCTCCGTGAGTCTGGCTGTTAACTTATTGATTAATAATGCCTTGCTTTTGCTGGCAGGGAAGGGCCGGGTTGGGTTGAGACGTTGGCCCTGAAACTCAGGCAGTCGTCACTGTTCGGTCCGCTTTTTGCAGTCTTGCGGTTGGCAATCTGGGCGTAGTCCTTACTTAAACTGTGGTCAACAAATGACGGTTGCGCAAGGAGTTTGACCTCTTTTTCTCACCGCAAAAAATGCGTTTAGGGTATTGACAGTCGAGCCGGGCGTGGTATATTTGGAACGCCGATTGATGTTACCACATGCGATATGGTATTACAGCGAAATTGCAGTTCACTTCAAAGAGTTTGGGTGGCAGTCTGAGACGACACTGTGATGACAAGTGTGAAGGCTGATCAACACGACGTGTCACCTGGTCCTTCCCGCCTGTGAGAATAGGCGGATACGGTTCACCCCCGCGCGCACCCGCGCGGACCACGATTGCGAGAGGGAGTCGACAGCGGCGCCGCGACGGCGTCGGCGGGCTAAAGGAGTCACCAGAGATTGTTGACCATGACGCCAGTGGCAGACGACCAGAGACTCCGGATGTACGAGCATGGGTTTTGTGGGGGATTTACAATAGCAGAACAACAACGCGGTTCTGTTTGGGGCCGATCAGAACAGGCCGCTGTGATACGTGGCACAATGATTTTGAATGTCAATCAACCGTTACTCGGTAACCTTTAACCTGAATCGGCGAAAGGAGGTGTTGCGAACGAAGAGTCTCGTTCTTTAAACGCTCGCTTCAGGTAACTTTGAGAACGTTGTACATCTTTCACTTTCTGGAGGTGAGGTTTAAAGAAAATCGGTATTGAGGCACGCATACAGACACTCAGCACGGTACTTAGGGGGATCATCTAACGCGTGGATTCCCAACTGAGTAGTGTCTCGCTCAAGGGAATTCGAACTGTCAACTGTGAATGAGTTATGAAGGAGCAAAACAAGATGAAGCGTTTTGCATTAATTACATGCCTGGCGGCTTGTTTGGTGTTTGCGCTCGGCGCCATCGCCTTCGGTGCGGATCGCATCGAAGTGGAAGACGCGGGTGCTGGCACCAACGCAAGTCTGACCGTCGGCGTGTTCACTGAAAACGACGGTATCGTCAACACGATCGTCTTGCCGTTGGTCGTCCGTTCGCTATCGAACGGTGCGTATCCGACGACGATCCAGGGCGAGTACAATGACCAGGGTCGTATGCCGTACAACGGCAGCGTCCTGACGCAAATCGTCATTTTAAACTCGTACCAGCTAGAAGATGGTACCTGTAAGGGCGGCGATCCGGGCGGATTCTTTACGCTTCGCCACACGCTGGATAGCCTGCCTCCGTCGTACATTACCGATGTGCCGGAACCTAGTGATCCGGATGCGTTGCTGGCGACTCGTGGTAAAATCCTCAGTGGTGAGCTGACCGCGG
Source organism: Candidatus Zixiibacteriota bacterium (assembly GCA_014729565.1). Classification (GTDB taxonomy): domain Bacteria; phylum Zixibacteria; class MSB-5A5; order WJJR01; family WJJR01; genus WJJR01. The sequence goes on from WJJR01000482.1 coordinate 11,810, forward strand.
GATCGGACTTTGGTGGTGAGCCGTTCCTGTTTCTCAACTTCACCAACCCAGCCGACACCGGTTGCTACATCGTCGACACGACCTGCACGAACCCGGCGAACCACCTCTCGTATAACATTCCCGGCGGTCTTGTGATTCTTCCGGCATTCGAAACCGGTACGATTTGTGCGCTGCCGAACCTGTGTCCGGAAAACGTGACCGCCGCGACCGATCCGGTCGGTGCGACCGTTGGCTCACAGGCCAGCAACACAATCACCGCGACCGATCCTGAAACCCCGCCGGATCCGATCGAGTTCTACTTGGTCTCCGGTCCTGGTTCGGTCGATCTGGGTGGTAACTGGACGTGGACTCCGACCTGCGCCGATGTCGGCACGCACACCGTCGTGGTGGAAGCGACCGATAAGGGCGAAGGCAGTTGCCCGAACAGCACCGTTAGCTTCACCGTCGAAGTCAGCCCGACCCCGTTGCAGATTAGCTGCAGCAACGTGTCGGTCCTGTGGAGTGCTGCGGATGCGGCTCAGACCGTCGGCCTGACCGGTGGTTGCCCGCCGTACAACTTCACTGCTGATCTCGGTACTATCGACGGCAATGGCGACTGGTCATACGACCATGGTTGTGGCGATCTCGGCACCACGCCGGTCAACATCGATGTGACCGACGATGCAGGCCAGCAGATCTCCTGCCAGTTCAACCTCGAAGTCACCAACACCGCGCCGACCTGTCAGGGCCTCCCGGCCACGCAGGCTCCGGTGAACCAGGCGTTCTCGCTCCAGCTCGGACCGGCCGTAGATGCCGATGGTGATGCTCTCACCTACAGCTTCGATGGTCCTGCTCCGTCGTGGGTTTCGATCAACGGTAACTTCCTCGAAGGAACCCGTCCGGACACCGCTCTCAATCCAGAGACTGTGTGTTGGACTGTCAGCGACGGTTGCGAAACGTCGTCCAGCCAGTGCTGTGTTGAACTGCTCAGCATCGAGCCGTGCCTGTTTGAAATCGTCGGCATGAATGAGGTCGATGATCCCAGCCTGGGCTACGGCGACTTGGGTGACATCGTCAACTATTCCACGACGTTGGGCGACCGGACCAAGACTGTCTGGCTCAACTCGAATTGGAATTTCGGCGACCTCGGTCTGATCGGTGGTTTTGACTTCTTGATCTGCTACGACGCTACCGGTCTGACCTTCCAGAACGCCGAGCGGACTCCGAACCTCGAGTTCGAGTACTTCACCTGGCGTACTGGCATGTTTGGTGGCAACTGCGGTGGTGCCTGCCCGGATGGATTCATCCGTTTGGTCGGTATTGCCGACATGAACAACGGCGCCGAGCCGCCGGCGAGCGCATTTGAGCCGTCCGGCCTCCTGGTTGCGCTCGACTTCTATGTCACCGCGGACCAGAACTTCACCGGTTCCTGTCTGCATGTTGGCTTCTGCTCCTACGACTGCGGCGACAACGTCGTTTCCAGTGCTACTGGTGACACGCTGTGGGTCTTTGACGATGGTGCGGAAACGAATGCGGACTGGAGTTACAGCCTCGATTCGTTGATTGCGTACTGCATGGAGAACCCGCAGCCCGACAAGCCGACGGCGATGGTTCCGCCGGTGGGCGTCCTCTGCCCCGGCGCGATTTGCATCGTGCCTCCGCCGGATGATCGTGGCGACATGAACCTCAACGGTATCGCCAACGAAATCGGTGATGCGGTTCTTTACAGCCAGTACTTCATCATCGGCATCGATGCGTTGTCCGATAATGCGGGCGAACGTGAAGTCCAGATCTTCGCGTCAGACGTCAACAACGACGGTATCACGCTGACGGTTGCGGACCTGGTCTACTTGATTCGCATTATCACCGGCGACGCCCAGCCGTTTGACGATGAAAACGTGAATCCGAAGGTCGCTCCGTATGCGAACTCGGTTGACGTTCTCACCGAAACCACGGGTGGAGCTGCGACCCTGACGACCGACGCCTCCGTCGAATTGGGCGGCGCGGTCCTGACCTATCGTTACTCCGATCTGACCATCGGCGAGCCGATCACCGTTGACGGCATGACCGTCAAGGCCCGCGCTAGCCACGGCGAACTCCGCGTGCTCATCGCTCCGGATGCCGCCACCGGTGGTAAGATTCCGGTCGGTACCAACGACCTGCTGACCATCCCGGTCGAAGGCGACGGTACCATCGAATTGGTCGAGTCGCAGTTTGCTGATGCGAATGGTGCGCTGCTCGAAGTCGACGCCGCTGCGAAGCTGGTCCCGACCTCGTATGCGCTCCACCAGAACTACCCGAATCCGTTCAACGCCGGCACGGTTATCCCGGTCACGTTGAAGGATGCGTCGAACTACACTCTGACCATTTACAACGTTGCCGGACAGGTCGTGAAGACCTACTCGGGCAATGCCGAAGCGGGCACCGTGAATATCCGCTGGGATGGCCGGAGCAACAGTGGCAGCGAAGTGGCGAGCGGTATGTACTTCTATCGCATCGACACACCGAGCTTCACTGACACCCGCAAGATGGTGGTGCTGAAGTAACCACCCTTGTTGGTCGCAATAACGCAGCCTCGGAGGGGTACCAACCCCCTCCGGGGCTCGCTTCGGAAAGAGACGATAGCCGGAGGCGAAAGGAGGGATACGGAGCTGACCCAGATG
>WJJR01000483.1 GCA_014729565.1 Candidatus Zixiibacteriota bacterium
CTCATACCGTTGGTTGATATCGCCGGCCGCCCGTCGGCCCCGTGCCGTCAGCTTCACCGCCCCGTACGCGGGGTGATGGACCAGCCCCTTAGATTTGAGCTGGCGCAGGGCGCCCGACACGCTCGGCATCGTCACTCCCAACGCCTCCGAAATGGCCTTCACCCGCACCTGGTCCCCCCCTTCCCCCAGACGCAGTACCGTCTTGAGGTACATTTCCATATTGGGTGACAGGTTCTTGGCCATGGCAATCTCCCCGTGTTCGGGACAGTCAACTAAGTATTAGGCGCGTCTAACTGTGTCAAGCGGAGTTTTGTGAAATATCACGCAAACAATCCGCTTTTGACAATTCTGCCCGTACAAACGGTGCGACCATCTTACTTTTGACTGGAAGCGTCATATCATCATTGTCCATTGTGCTCCTATCATGTTGTAATGCGCATGTTGAACGCAACTGGGTCCGGCGGTTCAGATTGATGTCCGTCTCCGTACTACTGAATGATCCATACCGGCATTGGGTGAGCCTGTCCGAAAACGGCTGGTCAATTCACTTCTGCGGCTACGTCGTCCGGCACGGACACTACCTCAGCGCAGAGACCTGGACTCGCGATGTCTTAAAAGACTTGGGATCCCGTGCCTGGGGGGATGCTGTTCGCCGCTTAAAAAAGACGATCAGCGATTGGAATGGGTGCTGGGCAATTGTCATCGAACATGATTCGGGCGGTCTGTTCTGTGCCACCGATCGCGTGCGGGGAATTCCCTTATTCTATCATATTGACGACGGCCGTGTGACGGTGAGTTCCACGACGACCGATCTTCTCCCTCGTGTTGATGATCATCGTATCGATGACGCATCGGCTGTGGAACTCCTGCTGGGGGGCTTCGTCCTTGGCAATCGGACACTGGTCTCCGGGATCCACAAGCTGAAAGCCGCTGAGTATTTGGAGCTTTCGCCGGATGAGGGCATGTCACAACTCCGTATCGCAAGCCACTATCAATTCCTCCCGGCAGCAGATACTGTCACATCACCTGAGTCACGAGAGTCGGAGCTTCACGACCGGCTCGATGCGGCCTTGACCCCGCTGACGCATTGCTCCGATGACCGGACGCTGCTTGTTTCCCTGAGTGGCGGTCTTGATTCACGGTTGGCGCTGGCCATTTTGCATCGCCAGGGCGCCCGGAACCTGACGGCGTTCACCTATGGGCCAGAGACATTCGAAGACGTGTGCCTGGCACAAGAAGTCACCGACACGCTGGGTATTCCGCATATCAGAATCCCGTACACGCCAGAGGTGTGGCAGTCGTGGATCGACTCACCCCGCATGCGGAACTACTGGCACTGGGCCGGACAGTGTGCCTCCCTCCCTCATATTCAAGACCTTCCGGCGCTTGACGCTGTTTGCAGGGAGCTCGCAGACCGCCCGAGTGCCGTTGTGGTCACCGGGCACTCAGGCGATTTTCTGGCCGGATCACACATTTCGTTCGAGTTGTCCGATCCGGACAAGCGGTACCCCCCCGACCAGTTGGCGCAGATCGCCCTTCGTTGGAACCTCAATAACTGGGCAACGGGTGAGAGTGAATGGGCCGGGTCTCTTCGCGCCAGAATCGCTGAAGATCTGGTAGCGTATCGAACCAATCGGCATATCGCAGACGCCGAGTGTGTTCAGGCGTGGGAGTTGGACAATCGCACATCACAATTCATCGTCAACAACGTTCGTGCCTACGAATTCATGAAGTGTGATTGGTCTCTTCCTCTATTCGACTATGGCCTCATGGACCTGTTTGCTAATACGCCATTGTGCGATCGCATCGGGCAACGTCTCTATGTGGCTACCGCACAGAACCGGATCTTCACCGGCCGATACGAACCCCTTGGGCGTATCCCAACCACCCGCGGCTCCACCCATACCGGCAGATCAAAACACCATCATCTCAAGAGGCTGTTGAACTCGCTCCGTCTGCTGGAAACGGCGCGCCAGCTTAGTTTGCGACGACAATCCGCACACCCGTTGGCCTTTGACAGTTGGTTTGCCGACGCCGAGAATCCACGCCTGGTTACTGTCGGTGATCTATTGGAACGCCGAGATGTATTGGGTTACCTGACACCGAGCACGAAGGAGATTGTCGGATCTTCGCGACACCGGCGATTGAGTCAGATGAGACCAAACGGACTGCTGGCAGCCGTGTATCTCGCTGAGACGGGTCGAGAGCTTTGTTCGTAATCACATCCGCTACCAATCACATCCCCGCGTCGCCTCACGGTATTGGCAAAACAGGCATTTCTCCGATGGCGGCGGCGGATCGGGCAGGGTCAGAACAGTCATCACCTCACGCAGGAATTTCAGGAACGCGGTGTCGTCGCGCTTAATCTCCACCCAGGTGATCGTACCGCCGAGCGTGGCGACACCGTCACCGTCATGGTCAAAGCCGGTCGGCTCATAGACCAACAATCCCAGTTTGGAGACCGGGGCCAATTCCAGTTTGCCCGGCGCGGCATGCTCGAGCGAATACGCATAGGCATGCAGTTGTCGTGCATAGATGAACTTCGAGGATGGTTTCACGGCTGACGTCTTGAAATCGATCACGCCATAGCTGCCGTCGTCGAATTGAATCACCGTATCGAACGCGCCACGGATGTAACACGTTTCCTCCATCCCCTCAAACGCAATCGGCGCCGACTGCACCCACTTCCCTGACAGCGCGAACTCGCCGGGCGGCAGCTCATGCGTCGCGCTCTCGGTCCGCGAATTCATAAACCGGTCTTTCATCTTCGAGTCGATCACCGAGAAGATCCCCGGCATCCCGGTCCGTGGCCGCGGGAATTTGTGTTTCACCTTCAGATAAAAGCAGCGTTTACACTCCTGATAGAGAAAGGCGAAATCGGAGGGGGAGAGTTTCATGGGGTGAAGGTGCTGTGTATCGGGACGTATGTAAATAGGCTTGTTGGTGTGCATCAATGTGGCCCTGATGGCGGCATTTTGCCACCCGGGCTCGCGTAACTCACATTGGAATTGCACTACGGCCAGCCTGTAGGTCAGCAGCACCGCGCGTCGTAAACGGTCGGAATCGACACGACGCATTGATGCGCGGGGCTTCTGACACTCCCGACCGCTCTATCCGGTCGAGGCGGCCGGACTACAATCAAATCGTGTAGTGGGGTGTCAGGAGCCCGGCGCACTGAGGCGATGGTAAACGTTGACGATCTCGGCGCGCCGTGC
>WJJR01000484.1 GCA_014729565.1 Candidatus Zixiibacteriota bacterium
CTCATACAGATTGCGGCTGCTGCTGGTCGGGGAAACGTTCATATCATCCTGCGTGGCGGGCGGGTCAGACCGCCGGGGTCCACTAGCAATATCTATGTATCTACGCGTGGTCACGTCGGTCAATGGCCATTTCCTCCGTTCGGGGCATCGAAGTGCACAAATCCGGGTTAATTGACCTTCAACGCAGTGAAACAGAGATTGTTCCGAGGGCGATCGAATCACCCTGAGCGGCCAGGATCGGGGCATATCAAACGGGCGCCACTGATCTTGGGATGCGTTAAGAAACCCACGTCATCGTCGCGCAGGTGCGGCTCTTCGCCGCACCGGTCCGGCTAAGAGCCGGACCTACGCGCGGTTACAATTCATTCGTTTAGTGGCTATGAGTAGTCCGGAAACAAGACACGACTTGATCAACACGCCCCTCGTCAATGACACTTGGGATCTAGAGGAGAAGCCGCGTAGCGGCGACACAACGTAGCACCGGGCGTCAGCCCGGTGAAAGAGAGGCCTGCAAAATGGAAAGCCCATAGGGGCGCATCGCATACGCCCGGTACGACATTGTGCCGCGCCTACGGCGCTAACCCCACATCACCTGGGAATTGAACCAACTCATTTGACTTGTGAGGTTCTTCAATAAGAGTCCTATGACTCTCGTCCTACTCCCCCCTCTTCGACGGCACAATTTTCTCTTTCAAATCATCGAGCAACGAATACACCACCGGCACCACGACGAGTGTCAAGAGAGTCGATGAAATCATCCCGCCGATCACCGCACGGGCCATCGGGGCACGTAATTCAGCGCCCGGTCCGATACCCAACGCCAGCGGCAGCAAACCGAAAATCGTGGCGAGCGTCGTCATCAGAATCGGACGCAGACGGATCGGGCCCGATTCGAGAATCGCGTCAAAACGGCTCATCCCGCGTGCGCGTGCTTGTTTTACAAAATCGACCAGCAGAATGGCATTCTTCGTCACCAATCCCATCAACAACACAATACCGACAAATGAGATGATCGACAGTGCACTTCCGAAGAGAAAGAGGCCGGCAAACGCGCCCACCAATGCCATTGGCAATGATAGCATGATCGCTAATGGATCGTTGAAGCTCTCGTATTGTGACGCCAAAATGAAGTAGATGAACAGCACGGCCAGCGCCAGCGCGATCATGATGTTCTTAAACGACTCTTCCTGGATCTCCGCTTCGCCGGTCGCTTTGACCACATATCCCGGTGGCGTTTCCACCGTCTGTGCTTTCTCCAGTGCCGCCCCGCGCACATCGCCGGCAAAATACCCTTCGGCAATGTTCGACGAGATCAGGATTTCACGCCGACGATCGTAACGACGGATCTCCGTCGGCCCGCCGCGCTGTTCGATTCGTGCGACTTGTTTGAGCGGCACAAAGAAATGATCGGAGCCCGGAATGTCTTTGGTACTGCGAATCTTCAGATTTTCAATCGCCCACAGGTTTGAACGGTCGCGCTGTTCCAGCCGCAAACGGACGTCGTACTCTTCATCGTCTTCCTTGTACGTCGTCACTTCATCACCATCGACCAGCAGCCGCAATGTCGATGCAATCGATCCCATCGACAGTCCCAGATCGCTGGCCTTGTTGCGGTCGACGACGATTTGTGCTTCGGGACGCGCCCCGACCATCGAGTTGTCAACATCGCGCACTCCGGATACGGCACGAACCGAATCCTCGACCTCGGCCGCCACACGCTCGAGCAACCTCAGGTTTTCTCCCTGGACGGAGATATTGAGCGGACGCGACTGACCACCCTCCGCGCGTTCAATCATCAAGCTGGTGTACAATCCGGGAATCGACTCGACGCGATCGCGCAGAACAGTAATCAGGTCTGCCGCGTGACGGTCGCGTTCGCCCAACGGTACCAGTTTCGCCGTGATGATTCCTTCATTGACGCCGCGTTGTCCGCCACCAACGGTGGTGAACACATTCGTAACTTCCGGCAGTTCGTTGATACGGTCTTCGATGTGCCCGGCCAGCCGTGCCGTTTCTGTCAATGAGGTGCCCGGAGCGGCCTCAAACTCGACAAAGAACTGAGCCTGGTCGGTCTTCGGAATGAATTCGGTCCCGACCAGCGAAATCAACATGAGCGACCCAAAGAATGCTACGGTGGCAAGCAGCATGGTGATGAATCGATGTCGTAATGCGCCCGCCAGCAGCTTCCGATAGCGTTCTTTCAGCCGATCAAAAGTCGCATTGAACCTCACCTCAAACCGGTGAAGCCAGCGTGCCCCAAACCACTTGCCGCGGTTGTTTTGTCCTTCCGGCTCCTTCACCAATTGGGAGAACATCATCGGCGTCAGTGTGAATGCAATGAACAGCGATACGAGGATGGCAAACGCGACGGTTAGTCCGAATTGCATAAAAAACCGTCCGACAATACCGCCCATGAGCCCGACCGGCACAAACACCGCAACAATCGTCATGGTCGTGGCGAATACGGCCATACCGATTTCGGCCGTCCCGATCGACGCGGCATCACCGGGCGTACGATCCCCCTTGAAGTTGCGATAGATGTTCTCCATCACCACAATCGCATCGTCGATCAACAATCCGACGGCAATTGACAGACCCAGCAGACTCATGAAGTTGATGGAGAACCCCATGACGTACATAAACGCGAATGTGCCGATCACCGACGTGGGAATCGCCAACGCCGAGATCAATGTCGTGCGCCAATTGTAGAGGAACAGGAAGATGACGATGACGGCGAGTGTGCCGCCGTACAGCATGTTCGTGATAACTTCATGGACCGCTTCGCGAATAAACGTCGAGTTGTCGTACGCCACTTCAATGCTGATATCGTCGGGCAACTCCCGTTCCAGTTGCTCTACTTGCGCCAGTACGTCGTCGGCCACCTGCACCGTGTTCGCGCCGGTCTGCCGTACGATGTCCAGCGCAACCGCTTCGCTGCCGTCAAAGCGAGAGAAACTCCGTTGCTCAATGGTCCCGTCGTAGACGTCGGCAACATTGGACACATGCACCGGCCGGCCATCGCGATGCGCCACCACCAGATCACGGAAGTCCCGCCAGTCGGCATACTTCCCGAGCGTGCGTAACGTCAATTCCGACCGGCCGCGGTCAATCCGTCCGGCGGGGATCTCGACATTCGACGCTTGCACTGCGGTCTGTACGTCGTGCGGCGACAGGTTGAACGCATCGAGACGTGTCGCATCGAGCGCAATTTGAATTTCCCGTTCGGCACCGCCCACCAGTTGCACCGCGCCAACGCCTTCGAGCGATTCCAGCCGGCGCTTAATCGTTTCCTTGGCCAACGTCGTGAGTTCTTTGATGCCACGTTGGTCGGAGACTACTAGCAGGGAAATGATCGGCTCCGATTCCGGATCGAACCGTTGAATGATCGGATCTTCGGCATCGTCCGGCAGCTCGCCCAGAATTGTCGAGATCTTTTCACGCACTTCGAGCGCTTTGTCGGCGGGATCGGCGTCGATCACGAACTGGGCAACCACCTGCGACAATCCTTCATACGACGTCGACGTCAGGTGATCCAGGCCCGACACGGTATTGACCTGCTCCTCGATCCGGTCGGTCACTTCCGATTCGACGGCCTCCGGACCGGCGCCCGGGTACGGCGTCGTCACGACGACAAACGGAAACTCGACGTCGGGAAACAGGTCGACGGCCATTTGATTGTAGGCGAAGCTGCCCAGCACCAGCATGGCGACCACGACCATGATGGTGAAAACCGGACGCTTAATCGAGGTATCAGCAAGAATCATGGGAGATCCGACCCGGCCGTTTCAGATTCGCGTTCACGTATCGGGTTTACGCGCGTGCCGTCCTGCAAATTGCTCTGACCCAGCGTCACGACTTCGATATTGACATCGGGGCCTTCAACCACTTCGACGAAACCATCCGACTCAATTCCGATCGTGACCGGTTCATAGTGAGCGGTGGAATCGCGGATGACAAACACACCCAGTCCGGACTGGCGATACACGAGCGCATCACGTGGAATGCTGCGCACGTTTTCACGACGCTGCAATTCGACATCCGCCCGCACGAACATACCGGGGAGCAGCCGATGCGACGGGTTCTCCACCAGAATCTCGACCGGTACGTTACGGCTTTCCACATCAGCCGACACCGAAACTTCGTCGACCCAGCCGTGCGCTACCAGAGTCGAATCGAGTTCCGACCGTATCGTCACCGACTGTCCTTCCTTGATGTCGCTTGATTCGTAAATCGACACGTCGATCAACACACGCACGGTATCAATCGATGCAATCAGTGCGATCGGCCGTCCGACGGAGAGTTGTCTCCCCTCGCGGGCATAGACCTCGGTCACGGTGCCCGTGATCGGCGAGGACACTTCGACCTGATCGTGCGCTGCGTCGTAGTCGGCTTTGGCCACTTCGTACTGTGTGTGCCGGGCATCGCGTTCGAGTTCACTAACCGCACCCTGCTCATACAATCGCTGGAATCGTTCCGCGGTCTTGCGCGCATCCTCGGCCACGGCACGCGCCTGGCGCACTACCGAATTCGGACCCGATTCATCAAAAGCGAGCACCTTGTCACCGCGAGACACAGACTCGCCTTCGGACACAAACACGCGCTCCACGGTTTCGGGTATGCGCGCGTACACGGTCGCCTGCCGCTCCCCTTCAACCGTTCCTGAGTACGGACGTGTTTGCGCCAGATCGGTACGCTCCACCATCGTGGTGAACACGGGAATGCGTTCGTCGACAACCGTCTCCGCACCGCCGTTTCCCCCGCAGCCGATCATTGACAGACTCCCAACAGCCAGCAGTGCGCTCACGGCCAGTATCACATTGATGCGTCTCATTCACGTTCCTCCGGGACCAGGGGGATATCGTCGAGGACAGGTTCGCCCATGGCACGCCGCCAGGCGACGCGTGCCACATCACGGTCATGACGCGCCGTTTCGGCATTGATTTGTGCGGTCGTCAATTCGAGTTGTGCCGTGCGCACTTCGAGTTGTGTGCCGACCCCCGATTCATACCGCACGTTGGCAATGTCCAGTCCGCGCTGCGCCTCGGCGACCGTTTCTTCCTGAGCAATAAGCCGTTCGGTCGCTTCAATGAAGTCATCGCGCGCCGACTCAACCTCTAATGATGTTTGCTTGGCCAATTCCTGACGCGAGTATCGCGCCTGCGCCAGATCGACTTTGGCCACACCGACGTTGCCCGCACGACGGAAACCGTCGAATATCGGAAACGACACTGTGACCCGTCCCACCCAGTCGCGCGTGATCTCTTCGCTGCGGTAGCCAAAGTCATCGGTCACCGACTGCCAGTTGAACGAACCCGACAACCGCAGCGACGGAAAATAGTCGGCGCGCGCAACCGAGACCGCGTTCTTGCGCGCTTCGATCTCGAATTCCGCCGCCTCCAAATCAGGGCGCCGAGCAACGGCCATGTCGACCAGATCATCGAGCGGCAGGCTTTCCCACGCCGATGAATCAGGCTGTGATTCGATCAGTTCGAGATCAGCGCCGGAGTCGAGACCAATGATCGTCCGCAAACGTGATTGTGCGATGTCGCGCTGGTTCTCAGCGGATATCAACGACGGCCGCAAGTTTGCCACGCGGACCTTCGCCTGCAGATGATCGTATTCGGAGACCAACCCCTCATTGAACTTCTTCGAGACAACATCGTAGTTGGCTTCGGCGACCTCGACGCTCTGCGCGGCCACGCTCACCAATCGTTCGGCCAGCAGTGCATCGAAAAACGCCGTGGCGACGTGCGCCTGGATTTCGATTCCGGCCTGCTCACTGGCAGCATCGGCGAGCCGTCCAACATTGCGCGCCGCCGCCCAGGCGGCGAGCACACGGCCACCTTCCCAGATCGACTGTTCCCAATTCACGCCCCAGATCGTCGAGTGGCGACTGCCGAGCTTGATCCGCTGCGGTCCGCCCAGTGCCGGCCCGGCATCGATGACCGCCTCGGGAATTTCAAACGCACGCGAATACGTCGCATCAAAACTGAGTTCAGGAAACACACCAGCCCGCGCTCTCTTGATCTCCTGATTCGCACGCGTTTCTTCTTCGAGTGCCGACTTGTAGCTCTCATTCGATTGCATGGCGCGCTGGATGGCGGCTTTCAGATTCAGCGTGACTATCTCGGCCTGGACCGCCGGTGTCCACGCCATCAGCACGAGCACAACGAGTAAGATGCTTCGTCTGGCTGTCCGTATGGTCTCGGACTGTAATATCATATCAGTGTCGACCATCCTTCTCTTTGGCGGCGATTCCATCACAGAAGACCGTGATTAATGTATCCACCTGCTGTCGCATATCCTTTTCAGAATCGGGGAGTTGTTCGCGTGTCAATTGCAGGTAGAAGTGATCGATTAAACCGACGAATATGTGCGCGTACGTCCAGGGATCAGCCTTGCGGACCTGTCCCGATTCCATTCCTAAGTCGAGGCAACGGGCCAATGGTTCAATCGTGTAATCAACATTCTTCTGATGGTCTTTTCTGGTATCGCTGCCGTCTTCCACACTGCGCCGGTAATGCTCCTGCATGGCGGTGTGACAGAACGCGTAATGCTCCCGGTAGTACGCGACCGAGCGCATAGTGTATTCGGTCAGGCACTCACGGACTGTCAAATCCTGTCCACACACCTCATCGGCGATGGCACGAAAATCGTCGAGCAGTCGCTGAAAAGCGGCCGCGAAAAGGTCCTCTTTGCTGGAGAAATAGTTGTACAGCGTCCCTTTGCCAAACTCGGCCCGCTCAGCGATTTCATCCAGGGTCGCCCGTTCGAACCCCTTCTCCCCGAACACATTAAATGCCGCCGCCAGAATCTCGGACCGGCGCATGAGACGTTCCCGCTCCTTCCGGGGCAGGTTCTCATCGCGGGCGCTGGTAGACTCATCAGTCATAATTGAGACTCACCGGTCACAGCATGACCATCGAGTCATCATACGACCTCAGGGTCAGATTGTTGTGTAAATTTGAGAAAACGTTGTCATAAAGTGGAAATTCGCCGGTGAACGTTACCCATGGCACGGAGCACGGAGCACCGAGCCCTTCAGGGTGAGCCTGGCCGAACCCTTCAGGGTGAGCCTGGCCGAACCCTTCAGGGTGAGCCTGGCCGAACCCCTGCTCGGTGCAGCGCGTTGTCAAACGTTACTTACACGGATCACAAAACACGACCGGCGTGCCCCACCTTAATGGTTTATCTCCGAAGGAAATAAACCATTAAGGTGGGTATAGATGTATCGATTCAGAATGTCACGCAAATGATCAGTACGAAATCTCCCCACCCAACCTCGCCGCCAGCTCCACCATCGCCTCAACGTCGGCCAGCGACGTGCGGAAATTGCAGACACACATGCGCAGATAGAACCGTCCATCGACCACGGCGTTCGAGATATACGACTGCCCCGACTTGTTGATCCGGTCGACCAACTCCTCGTTTAACGCGTACAGTCGCTCTTCCGTCTTGGGATCACCGATTGAGTCCTTCAGATCAGACGGTACATACCGAAATGTCGTGA
>WJJR01000485.1 GCA_014729565.1 Candidatus Zixiibacteriota bacterium
ACAATTACCTGATCGATCAGGAAGGAAAGCCGTTGTACGAGGCCGTCGTTCAGGGATCGATGGAACGGCTGAGCCCGATTCTGATGACGGCGATGACGACAGGCTTGGCGCTGCTGCCGCTCGCCCTCGCGGCCGACAAGCCGGGCAGTGAACTGCAATCACCGATGGCAATCGTGATCCTGGGTGGCTTGATCACGGCAACATTCTTGAATCTGGTTGTTGTGCCGGTGTTGTTTCTCAAGTGGGGGCGGACCGGCCAGACCGCGTAGGTGCCGCCTCCTGTTTTGTGTCAACAGTTGAATATGAAGGCAAGACCGACTACAACTTCCACACCCGCCCCACACCTTTCGGGACATCCTTGGTGGCGTTGCGGCAGTCCATGACCATCTGGGCGTTGGCGCAGATCCAGTTGTAGTCGTAGGCGGTGTGATTGGTGAGAATGACCACGCAGTCGGCGGCGCGGAGGGTCTCCTCGGTCAGGGGGGCTGATTCCAGGTTGCACTCGTCCATCATGACCGTCGGGACATGCGGATCGTTGTAGGTAACCGAAGCGCCGCGGACTTGCAGCAGACGGATGACGTCGAGGGATGGCGACTCGCGCACATCGGAAATGTCGCGCTTGTAGGCCACGCCCAACACCAGCACGTTGGCCTTGCGCACCGATTTGCTGTCTTCATTGAGCATCCGGGCAATTCGGTCGACCACGTACTCCGGCATGCGCGAATTGATATCGCCGGCCAGCTCGATGAAACGGGCGTAGTAGTTCAAGGACTTCAGTTTCCACGAGAGATAATGCGGATCGATCGGAATGCAATGTCCGCCCAGCCCGGGTCCGGGAAAGAACGGCATGAATCCAAAAGGCTTCGTCGCGGCCGCTTCAATAATCTCCCAGACATCGAGATTCAGGCGATCACACATCAACGCGACTTCATTGACCAGCCCGATATTGACGGAGCGGAACGTATTCTCCAGCAGCTTCACCATCTCGGCGGCTTGTGTCGACGACACCGTGACCACGTTGTCGAGGAACAGGCGATAGAACTCCGATGCGACCCGTGCGCAGATCGGTGTCGTACCACCGACAATGCGCGGGGTGTTCTTCGTTCCATACGTCTTGTTGCCCGGATCCACACGTTCAGGGGAGAACGCCAAATAGAAGTCCTGGCCGACGGTCATGCCCGACGCTTCGAGTTTCGGCCGAATCAATTCCTCCGTCGTGCCCGGATAAGTCGTCGACTCGAGGACAACCAGCATCCCCGGATGTAGTGCATTGGCAACCGGCTCGACCGCACTCAGAATAAACGAAACATCGGGATCTTTGGTCTTCGACAGCGGTGTCGGTACACAAATCGCAATGCAGTCCGCATCGTTGAGACAGGATGAATCGAGCGTGGCGGTCAGGCTTCCGTTGTCAACGAGCGCCTTAAGATCGGCGCTGGTAACATCATCAATATCGGAGATGCCCTTGTTGATTGACTCCGCTTTCTTGGCCGACACTTCGAGGCCCGTTACATTCAAGCCGGCTCGTGCCACCTCAACAGCCAATGGCAGACCCACATACCCGAGGCCAACCACCACAACTTTGGCCGTGCGGTTCTTCAGTTTGGTTTCGAGCGTGGTCTGTTCAGCGGTCATCGACGGGTTGTCCTAAGTGATAGAGTCATTACGCCGGTACGGCTGCGTTCGGAGCAGACACATAGGTCTGCTCCTACAAGATAGTAGGGGCGCACCTGGGTGTGCGCCCATTTGCGCAACATGTGGGACCGCCTGTTGACATCTGGATTGTCGATTCAGTCATCGTCTCCTCCGGCAGCCTGCCTGCCGGCTACAATAGACTGTGTCGGTGGTACTCCAGAGTGTCACGAAGCGTTTGCGTCCACGGGATCGTCGGCTTAAATCCGACATCGCGTTGGGCCCGTGAGATATCGGGACGCAGAATCGGCACCTCGGCCGGCCGCATCTTCTTCGGATCGGCGGCGACGGTAATGGTCACCTCCGCCATCCGTAACAATGAGTCCAGGACCGACTTGACCGTCCGCGCCCTCCCCGAACCGAGGTGATACACCACACCGGTTTTCCCTTTCTCGGCAATCTGACGGTATCCCTGAACGATGTCGCGGACATCTGAGAAGTCCCGCTTGGCCGACAGGTTACCGACCTTCATCACACGCTTGCCCGTCTTGCGCTCCAATTGGGCAATCGCATGGCAAAAGTCGGGCACCACAAACCCGGTCCGTTGGCGGGGGCCGGTGTGGTTCGATGCGCGCACGTGCACAATCGGCAGTCCGAAAGACTCGCGATAGGTCATCGCCAGCATCTCAACGGCGGCTTTCGAGGCACCGTACGGATTGACCGGTCGCAACGGTGTCGATTCGGTCAGCGGAATCTGATTCGGTTTGACACGGCCATACACTTCACTCGACGCCACAATGAGAATTGTCTCAATGTGTTTCCGCACGGTGGCATTGCTGCGAATCGCTTCCAGGAGATTAAGTGTGGTGTTCACGTTATTGCGGATCGTCGACGCGGGATCGTCGAACGAATCGCCGACCGATGTCGACGCGGCGAGGTGAATGATCCACTGTGGCTTCGACCGTTGCAAGGCGCGGTGCACCTGCTGTGGTTTGAGCAAGTCAGTCGAGATGAGATCCAACGCGCGACGGATCGGTTTGACATTCGCCGCGTCCGTTCTCGGCTGCACGGTGCCGGCCACCTGGTCGCCGGACGACACACAGAGCTCCGCCAGATGCGATCCGGCGAAGCCGTTGATTCCGGTGATCAGGACACGGGGTGCGGGCATCGGTGTGATGTCGAC
>WJJR01000486.1 GCA_014729565.1 Candidatus Zixiibacteriota bacterium
AAAGAGTGGTGCATTGATGCTGGACCACATGGTGTAACCGAAGCAGAGAATCGTAACCTCGCGTAGGTCCGGCTCTTAGCCGGACCGGTGCGGCTAAGAGCCGCACCTACGCGACGTACATACGGGCTTTTCAACACGCCGGGGCGCATTGCATACGCCCGTCGCGCTTATGACAATCGCTAAATGATTTGCCCGCCAAGGCAGACACAGTGTGCCGGGCATATTTCTATTGCCCGAGTGAGGGACAAGGCCTTGCTTTTGGCCAATGGGTACGCGTCGTCCATTGATCGCCGTGTGTGGGGCCGGAGAACCGTCAGCCGAAACCGTGGCGTTGGCCGAGGCAGTCGGGACGGCGTTGGCCGAACGCGGCGCGGTGGTTCTGTGCGGTGGCCTGGGTGGCGTGATGGACGCCTGCTGCCGGGCCGCCAAAAGCGCCGGCGGTTTGACGGTGGGCGTTGTGCCGGGGACCGAAACGTCGCGGGCCAATGCGCATGTCGACGTCCCCATCGCCAGCGGCATGTCCCACGGACGGAACGCCATCATCGTCCACAGCGCCGGCGCGGTGATCGCACTGCCAGGGAGCTATGGCACGCTGTCGGAGATCGCGTTGGCGTTGGCCGACGGGAAGACCGTATTCACACTGGGCGATACCTGGGACATCCCCGGTGCCGTCCACACCGATTCAGTCGAAGCAGCCGTCACGCAGGCACTCGCTGCTGCGGCCAAACAGGAACACGTGGAGCGTTCAGTATGAGTCGATTAAAGGTGCAGTTGAAGGGAGTCGTTCAGGGTGTCGGCTACCGGTATCACATCTCCCGTCGTGCGAATGATATGGGTGTCACGGGATGGGTGAAGAATCGCGCTGACGGATCGGTTGAGATCGAAGCCGTCGGCGATCGGTCGACACTGGAGGAGTTTCTCAACTACGCCCGCGTCGGGCCCGCCGGGGCGCATGTGGAAGACGTCTCGGCCAACTGGCACGAGGACGAGCCCGACTATTCCAATTTCGACATCCGGTTCTGATTCACATCTCACCGTTGTTCCCGACGAGGTTGTCATGTCTCACGACGCGTTGAAAAAGAAAATTCGAGATATCCCGGACTATCCGCAGGAAGGAATCATCTTTCGCGATATCACCACGCTGCTGCGCGATAAAGGAGCATTCCGCGAGGTCCTCAGCATTCTGGTCGACCGCTACCGCGACCGTGCTATCGACGCCGTCGCTGCCGTGGAAGCGCGGGGATTCATTTTTGGCGGTGCGTTGGCCGGTTCACTGAACGTTGGATTCATCCCAATTCGGAAGCCGGGAAAGCTCCCGTCGGAGACGATAGCTGAAACCTATGCTTTAGAGTACGGGACCGATTCCGTTGAAATGCATCGCGATGCGCTGAAGGCGAATCAGAAGATCTTGTTGGTCGACGATGTCATTGCGACCGGCGGAACGCTGGCTGCGGCAAGCCGTCTGATCAGGAAAGCCGAGGGTGAGGTCTTTGGCATCGCCGCGGTTGTCGAGTTGTTGTATCTCAATGGACGGCAGCAACTAAGCGATTATGATGTGTTTTCGATTGTGCGCTATGATGGTGAATGAAGCGATCAAACTCACTGCCCCCGTAGCTCAGGATGGATAGAGCAGCGGTTTCCTAAACCGCGTGCCGGCGGTTCGAGTCCGCCCGGGGGTAGGCATCTTTGTCACCGCATTCACATGATCTCGCCGCCATCCCTACGCTGTTTCTCCCGCACCTCTTGCAAATCACCTACATCCTCGTTGTCTGCCAACAATTTGTAGTATCTGAGGCTTGTTAAGAAGTCAAAATTAGTTATCTTTACGGCGTCTGATTCGGATTTCCACGCCGGCCGCGCCGACCGCGGCCCAATGTCAACGAGGACGACCTATGATGAAGTATCTGACCGCAGCAGTCTTACTTACCGTATGCCTCCTGAGTGTGAATGCCGGCCATGCCGTCGATTGTGGCACATTGCCGCCACCAACACCGGTAACGCTCGATAGCATCGCAACCTTCGCCTTTGATGATCACGGAGGATCGGATTGCTGGGGATGGGAAGGCCCCGATGGCACCGAATATGCCGTCATGGGCACGATTGACGGTGTGTCATTTGTCAATGCCACCACGATGGAAGTGATCCAGACCGTACCGGGTCCCACCGGCAGCATCTGCGGTTTCGTCTCCTGGCGCGATATGGTCACCTACGACCACTACTGTCTCTGCGTGTCGGAGTGCACCGGCGTCAATGAAGGCATGATGGTCATCGATATGCAGTATCTCCCCGACAGCGTTCACTTCGTGACGAACTACATCACGCCCGGCAACGCGCGATCGCACAACATGGCGGTCGACACCGCGACGGGGTATGCCTATGTCATGAGCGGGAACGGCAGCGGGGTACGCATCATCAGTCTCGCCAATCCGGAGAATCCCAGCGACGTTGGCTTTGTCCCGACGGGTGAGTTGCACGATCTGTATGCGCGCAACGACACCATCTGGGCAGCGGAAGGCGGCCAGCACTCGTTCTCCATCTGGGACGTGTCCAACAAGTCAGCTCCCGTACGGTTGGTGCAGATCGGCGTACCGGATGCCGGCTATGTGCACAATATCTGGCCGACACTTGACGGACGACATTGCATCACCACCGAAGAAACGCCGGATAAGACAATCAAAGTGTGGGATATTTCCGACTTGAATAATGTCCAACTCGTCTCGGAATTCCTGGCGCCGAGCAACCTGGCGCACAATGCGCAGGTGATTGGCAACTACGTCGTGATGTCGCATTACACGTCAGGCGTGCGCGTGGTTGATATCTCGGTGCCCGAATGCCCGCGCGAGGTAGCGGCGTTCGACACCTACAAGTCGTCGGAGAACGCAGCGTTTGATGGGGCATGGGGCGCGTTTCCGTTTACCAACAGCGGCAGGATTTACGGCTCGAACACCGACGGCCGTCTCTTCGTGTTGCAGTCCAATCTGCAGATTCTGGATTTCGTGGCTGGCCCGATTGTCGGTGAGCCGCCGCTGGCCGTGAATTTCGACGATGCCAGTTTCGCGCCGATTACCGATTGGAGTTGGGATTTCGGCGATGGCGGAAACGGTGTTGGCCCGAGCCCGGAACACACCTACACGACGCCCGGTGTGTACGACGTTGACATGACGATCACCGTCGACGGTTCCCCCGAAGTCGTCTCGAAATCCGGCGTGGTGGCCGTGATTTCCGATACACTCAAAGCGTTCGACACAACGTTTCAGGCCGATCAGGCGGCGGTCTGGGATTTGCATATGACCAACAATGTTCCGATCGATGAAATCCTGCTGCCGATCAAACTGACGAACGTACCGGATGTGATGTCCCTCGATTCGATCAGTTTTGTCGGGACACGGCTCGCGTACTTCGAGAAGAAGCAAACACTGGTGGACAATCGCTTCAACGGCCAGATGGTAATCTACCGCGTGGCAGACAATGGCGGTGGTTCACCACCGCTCGCGCCGGGCAGTGGTGTCATCGCCAGGGCGTTTGTCCGCACACGTGACACGGCCGCACCGGGCGATACCGTGCACTTCGGCATTGAGCCGGTCGTGCAATTCGATCTGGAGTGCGTGACATATGGCACATCGTTCACGCCCGAGTTCAATGGCGGCACGATGTCCGTGATCGTCTGCAACTGCGATTCGCACGGTGATATCACCGATGACGATGTGCTCGACGCCGTCGATTTGAACGAACTGATCGATTACGTCTTCTTCAACGGGCCGCAACCGATTCAGGACGCCAATTGCCCGCATGTCGATCGCGCCGATGTCAATTGCGACGGATTCGACGACGCACTCGATTTAAACGACCTCATTCAGACGGTCTTCTTCAACGGTCCGAATCCGTGCGATCCGTGTGCGTGCACATCCTACCCGGCCGTGTGCCCGTAACTGAAATGAGTCATGGTGAGAAGTCTCAATCGATACAACGAGGGAAACGCATGTCAACGATAAGTAGAGTAGTGGTAATCGGCATTGTGGTCTTAACGGTGATGAACGCCTCAGCATGGGCCACCGATTGCGGCACATTGCCGCCGGTCACTCCGGTTACGCTGGACAGTGTACACACGTTTCAGTTTACGGATTTTGGCGGCTCGGACTGTTGGGGCTGGGAAGGTCCCGATGGCACCGAGTACGCGATCATGGGTATTGCTGAGGGTGTGGCGTTTGTCAACGTCACGACACTTCAGTTCATCCAGACCGTGCCCGGCCCGCTGTCGGGGTGCAGCAGTATCCGCTGGCGGGATATGGTGACATACGATCACTACTGCTATTGCGTCTCCGAATGCTCAGGCACCAACGAAGGGCTGATGGTCATCGATATGCAATACCTGCCGGACAGCGTCCATTTCGTCACCGCCTACGCGCCCAGCGGTAATCAGACGTCGCACAACTTGACCATCGATACCGCCACGGGATTTGCGTACGCCGTTGAACGAAGCGCCGGTGGCTTTCGCATCATTGATCTGACGAATCCGGAAGCACCGGTCGATCTGGGGAGTGTCGGTACCGGCAACCTGCACGACATGTTTGCACGAAACGACACCGTCTGGGCGGCCGAGGGCAACCAGGGGTCGTTTTCCATATGGGACTTGAGTGCCAAATCAAATCCGCAACTGCTGACGCGGTTCGAACCGCCGTCGTCGGGCTATGCCCACAACATTTGGCCGACCGCCGACGGACGATACGCGATAACGACCGAAGAAACCCCGAACAAGACCATCAAAGTGTGGGATACACAGGACTTGGGGAATGTTCAGCTTGTTGGGGAACTTCTCGGCGCGAGCGATTTGGCCCACAACGCGCAGGTCCTGTCCGACTACATCGTGAGTTCTCACTATGAGACCGGTCTGCATGTGGTGGACATCAGTGTTCCTGATTGTCCCCGTGAGGCCGGCGTGTTCGATACGTATCTGCCCGGCGAGAACGCCAGTTTCAATGGCGCCTGGGGTGCGTTTCCCTACACCACGAGTGGCAAGATTTATGTGTCCAACGACGATGGGCGGTTGTTCATTCTGCAATCCAATATTGAAGGTGTCAGCTTCTCGGCCACACCGGTGTCCGGTGAGGCGCCGCTGAACGTTTCGTTTGTCGATCAAACGATCGGAGCGGTTGATGCCTGGCTGTGG
>WJJR01000053.1 GCA_014729565.1 Candidatus Zixiibacteriota bacterium
CTGCGCCACATCCAGCGAACACGGATTCTGCTGTTCCTGGTTGATATGACCTCCGAACACCCGGCCGATGACCTGGCACATCTGTTTACCGAACTCTCCGAGTTCGATCCGCTGCTAATGGAGAAGCCACGAATCGTGGTTCTCAACAAAGTCGATCTGATCGATGAGGAGGAGGCGGGATCGGAGGATTTCGAGTTTGCCGACTTTCAGATCTCCGCGCAGACGGGGCAGGGCATCGAATCGGTGCTGGTCGCGCTCGATGAACGGTTGGCGGCCGAGACGGCGGACACAGAAGAAGTCGATGATTATCGCTCATGACCGACGTCGGCACCGATAATCGGGACACACAGACGTCCCAATCCCGCATCCCGGCCGATGCGGAATACTGGCTGGCCCTGGGACGTCTCCCGGGTATTGGCCGCGCGACCTACCTGAAGCTGATCGAGACCTATCAATCGCCTCGCGTGGCCTGGGAGCATAGCGATAGCGATTGGAAAGACGCGGGGGCCACCCGCGGCGAAATCAATGCCGCGTCGGCCCGTGGTGAGGCATTGGCCTGGGCCAGGACGCAGATCGACAAGCTGGCCAAATCGAAATGGTCGCTGGTGGTGTACGGTTCGGAAGGATATCCGCATCGCCTCGCTTCACTGAAGTATCCGCCGCCCTACCTCTTCATGCGCGGAAGCATCCCCGATCAGATTGGTGTCGCCGTGGTCGGATCACGGAAATCGAGTGAGTATGGCATCCGGGCGGCGCGGATGATCTCCGGCGACTTGGCGGCTGCGGGAGTGATGATCGTCTCAGGATTTGCGCGCGGGATTGATCGGGTTGCGCACGAGGCCGCCCTCGACGCCAAGGGCAAGACCATTGCAGTCTGGGGAGCCGGGCCGGATGTGGTCTACCCGCGCGAAAACGAAGAGCTGGTTGAGCCAATTGCCGAGTCGGGCGCATTGATCACCGAGTTCGCCTTTGGCGCCGCTCCGGAGGCCCAGAACTTCCCGGTACGAAACCGCCTGATCGCCGGCCTTTCAGAGGGGGTGTTGGTGGTGCAGGCGCGGGAAAAGTCGGGGGCTTTGCTAACCGCTCAGCATGCGCTCGAACAGGGCAAGGACGTCTACGCGGTGCCGGGCGAAATCGCCAATCCTCACTCGGCGGGCGCCAACGAACTCCTCAAAGCCGGGGCGCAGGTCGTCACGAGTGCCGATGACATCCTCACTCAGTTGGGGCTGCAGGGTGGCCCGCGGCCGAAATCGTCCGATGCGGATATTGCAATGCCGATGCCGCACCTGACACCGGTCGAACAGCGGGTCTTCGACTCGCTTCGAGGTTCCACTTGCCACGTCGATCGGCTGGCTGTTTCTTTGCAGATGTCGGCGGCGGAGTGTGCCGCCGTTTTGCTGTCGCTTCAACTCAAGGGCGTCGTGAAGCAAGCAGCGGGCAACATGTTCGTCTGTGCGCGCTAGCGACCGTTTGGCCGGGGAGACGGGTCCTCAACCCGAGTGCGGATCAGGTGACCGAACGTGCTGTAACAGTGACAAACCCGCTCGGAGTGCATGCGCGTCCCTCCGCCCTGCTCGTCCAAACCGCCTCCAAGTTCCAGTCCGACATCTGGTTTGTCAAAGACGGACAGGAAGTTAACGGGAAGAGCATGCTTGGTGTGATGACGCTCGCTGCCGAGATGGGATCGACTGTCGTTATTCGCGCCAACGGCCCCGACGAGGAGCGGGCCGTCGAGGAGCTCGCCCAGATATTCGCCATCAAATTCGACGAGAATTGAGCTGACCCGCCTATTTGATCTGTTCAGCACCCCTGATCTCCCCACATATTAGCCGCCGTGATGCCGACCGTTAAGAACGAACCACGGAATCGTCGCTGGCGCGGAATTGCTGCGGCCCCCGGAATCGCGATGGGACCGGCCTTCATCTACCGCATTGGCCACGGTGAACCGCAATTGCGGCGGCTGACCTCGGATCAGGCGATCGACGCCGAAAAGCAGCGTCTGGACGAGGCCCTCGCCGCCGTCCGCAACGACTTGAAGCAGTTCAAGAAAGATGCGCATACGTCGGTCGATACGGCCATCGGCAAGATTTTCGACGCGCAGGTCATGATTGTCGACGACAAGGCGATCATCAGCGAAGTCAAATCCCTCATCGAGCGTGAACAGATCGGCGCCGAGAGCGCCTTTGCCCGTGTTCTCGGCGAAGCCCAGCACTCGATCGAACGTGCTCAGGATCCGTACCTGCGCGAAATGTCGTCCGAGGTCGGGTCGGTGGCGAAGCGGGTCATCAACCATCTGCTTGGTATCGACGAGACCATAGACCGGCCGCTGACATCGCCGGTCATTCTGCTCGCCGCCACCATCACCCCCTCCGACATTGTCAGCCTCAAACGCGACAACGTCCTCGGAATCGTAACCGAGACCGGAGGGCAGACGTCTCACGTCGCTCTCCTGGCCAAATCTCTGGATATCCCGGCGGTGGCGGGTGTTGGCATGGATGTGCGCGAGGTCCGTCCGGGCACCATGATAGCCGTCGATGGTTACGACGGTACGGTTGTCCTCGAGCCCGATCAGGGTACGGTCAAGTTCATCGAGCGAAAACGGAAGCGGACGCGGACGGCGTGGCCGAAGCGTTTCGATGCAGTGCGCGACATGCCCGCTGTCACGACCGACAATCATCGCATTCAACTGCTGGCCAACATCGATCTCGGCGGTGAAGTCAACCGCGTACTCAAGGCCGGCGCCGATGGTGTTGGGCTGTTTCGTACCGAATATCTCTATTTGGTCAAAGGGCGTTATCCGTCGGAACAGGATCAGGTCAAGGTGTACCGAGAGACGGTCGAGCATCTCGAGGGACGGCCGGTGATCGTACGCACTTTTGATCTTGGCAGCGACAAGGCATTACTGAATGTCGAGCCCGAGGCCAATCCCGCCCTCGGCGTGCGCGGTATTCGCCTGGCGCTACGGTCGCCGCGCACACTCGATGCCCAACTTCGTGCCTTGCTCAAAGCCTCGGCCTACGGCCCCTTATGGGTGATGCTGCCGATGATCACCGATGTCGAAGAAGTACTGACCGTGCAGGAACGATGGGAGCGGTTGAAACTCGAATTGGGTAAGAAGC
>WJJR01000487.1 GCA_014729565.1 Candidatus Zixiibacteriota bacterium
ACCAGCATCTTGTCGAGCAGTTGTCCCGCACGTCCAACAAACGGTTCCCCTTGCAAATCTTCATCCCGTCCCGGGGCCTCGCCGACGAACATGATGTCGGCTTTGGGATTCCCCACGCCAAATACGAACTTATTCCGCGAGTGGCACAGCGAGCACTTCGTGCACTCGTGAATCATGTCATACAATTCGTCGAGCGACTGTGCACGCTTTTGCCTGGGCGAATCGGCAAACAGCTCCAATCCCGGCTCCACGTCGAGGAGTTGTCTGAGCGCCCGCGCGGCGACCAGATTGGTATCGTCGTGTGTTGCCACTGTTGACCCTCCTGTCGTTCGTGCGGACGTGATCAGGTGGTGCGCGTCTGCGCTGCTGCTGCTGCCGCCGTGGCGACGTGCGCTGCCACACGATCAAGAATACGGTGTGCGAGGTCACGTTTGGACAGTAGACCCAGCTCGTCCCCGTCGTTGCTACGGTCAACGAGAATCGCTTCGTTCGTGTCACCGCCGAATTCCGATCCCGCCGTCATGGGATTGTTGGCCACCAAGAGATCGAGATTCTTCGACGTGAGTTTGTCGGTTGAGACGAGACGTTTGGGATCGGTTTCCAACGAAAACCCAACCAGGTATTGATGCGGTGACTTGCGCTCGCCCAGCGCTGCCAGGATATCCGGATTGGCGGTCAACTCGATCGTCGGCGGCCCATCGGCCTTCGGCAATTTGTTTGTCGATGGCGAGGAGACTCGCCAGTCACTCACGGCCGCTGTGGCAATCGCCGCCTGGCACGATGAGAATCGGGCCACCGCGGCCGCATGCATTTCTTCCGCCGTTTCCACCGGAATGAAGTCGACGCCTGTCGGAGGCGTCAAGGCGGTCGGGCCCGAAATCAACGTCACTTTGGCGCCGCGTTTCAGCGCCGCGTCGGCAATGGCATAACCCATCTTTCCGGACGAATAGTTGGACAGATAACGCACCGGATCGATCCGCTCACGCGTTGGCCCCGCGGTCACCACAATGTGCTGCCCCTCCAGATCATTGACATGGGCTGTCTGAAACAACGTCTCCGCGACCGTCACAATATCGTCCGGCTCGGCCATGCGCCCGATCCCGACTGTCTTGCAGGCAAGAATCCCGGACCCCGGGTCCGCAAAGTGCACACCACGATCACGCAGTGCTTTCATGTTCTGCTGCACCGCCGGATGATTCCACATGTCGGTGTTCATCGCCGGGCAGATCAGCACCGGGCACGTCATCGAAATCAACAGCGTGGTGAGCAGATCATCGGCAAGACCATTGGCATAGCGCCCAATCAGATTGGCGGTGGCCGGGGCAATGATCGCCAGTTCGGTCCAGTCGGAGATGTCGATATGCCGCGTGCCGACATACTTGTCTTTGGGGAACATCTCCACCAGGACGTCGCGTTCGGACACCGTCTCCATCGTCAACGTCGTGATAAACTGCGTGGCATGTTTGGTCATGCTCACCCAGACATCGGCGCCGTGATCCTTGAGACGGCGGCACAGGTACGCCGACTTGTATGCCGCGATACCGCCGGAGATTCCCAGCAGTATGCGCCGGCCTTCGAGTGCACTCATTGCCTCACCTGCATGTCCGACCCTCGCTTAGTGACGGAAGTTCCGCATTCCCGTAAAGACCATCGCGATGCGATGCAAGTTGCATGTCTCAATCACTTCATCGTCGCGTTTCGAACCACCCGGTTGAATGATCGCGGCGACACCCGCTTTGGCCGCTTCTTCAGGGCCGTCCTTCATCGGGAAAAACGCATCCGAGGCCAGGACCGCGCCCTGCGACCGTTCTCCCGCACGTTGTACGGCAGACATCACCGCATCGACACGCGATGTTTGTCCCGATCCGATGCCGACAGCGGCTGTCCCTTTGGCCAGTACGATTGCATTCGACTTGGAGTGCTTGACAACTTTGCGTGCAAAGAGCAGCGCACGAATCTGCTCCGGTGTCGGCTGAGTCTCGGTGACGACACGCAGATCAGACTCGGGCAGAATCTTCAGATCATCGTCCTGAACCAGCAAGCCACCGACAAGGTCACGGAACCGTCGCAGCTTCGAGGACGTGATGTCCATGGTCGGCACCGTGATGTACCGGCGGGTTTTCTTCTTCAGCATCAACTCCATCGCCTCGGGTTCATACCCCGGCGCCAGCACACACTCGACAAACGTTGTTTCGTTCAATGTTTCCGCACAGGCCCGGTCGACCTTGCGATTGAGTGCCACGACGGAGCCGTATGCCGACAGCGGGTCAGTGGCGTGAGCCAACTCATACGCTTCGCGAATATCGTTCCCCATCGCGGCGCCGCACGGATTCGCGTGCTTGAACACAGCGGCAAAAGGCTCATCGAAATCGGCTGCCATCCGCCAGGCCGCGTCGAGATCGCCATAATTGTTATACGAAAGCAGCTTCCCGCCGGTGACCTCAGCAGTCGCCAGCGATGGTCCGGTGGTACCGGTTTTGGAGTAGACCGCTGCCGACTGGTGCGGGTTTTCACCGTAGCGCAACGTCCCCACTTTGCTGTACGACTGAATCCAGATGTCGGGAAAGTCGGCTTTATCGTCCTGCGACGCCGCGCCGAGATGTGAGGCAATCTTTGCATCATACTCCGCTGTGATAGCAAACGCTTTGACCGCGAGTCGACGACGTGTTAGTGCCGACACCGAGCCGTTGCGCTCTTCGATCTCTTTGGCCAGCGTCGAGTAGTCGGATGGATCACAAACAACGGTGACCCAGGCGTGATTCTTGGCGGCGGCGCGGATCATCGTCGGTCCGCCGACGTCGATCAATTCAATGGCATCGGCCAGCGATGCGTTCGGATCGTCGGCGGCTTTCGAAAACGGATACAGATTGATGACAACCAGATCACACAAGCCGATCCCGGCGTCTTTGAGCTGTGATTCATCTTCGGCGACATCGCGGCGCGCCAGAATCCCACCCAGCATATTCGGGTGCAGTGTTTTTAAACGGCCGCCCAGCATCGAGCCGAAGCCGGTGATCGATTCCACCGACGTGACATCGATACCCGCCTCGGTCAGCTTCGACATCGTACCGCCGGTCGAAATGATCTCGACGCCCTGACGTTTCAGCACTTGTGCCAGTTCCACCACACCGGTCTTGTCGTAAACACTGAGAATCGCACGACGGACTGTCACCGGTTGATCGTGGGCTGTGTCGTTCATTGTGGGATTATCCAATACCGCGTTCTGTGTGTCGGACACGGTCAGACACTCCTTTCGGATCATGCTACGCCATCAAACGGCGCTGAGCTTCTTCATATTTGTTCACCGTGTTGCGCACCACGTCGGGCGGCAATTCCGGCGCGGGCGGTGTCTTATCCCATTTGACACCCAACAAGTGATCACGCACATACTGTTTGTCGAAACTCGGTTGCGATTTGCCCGGCTGATACTGGTCGGCAGGCCAGAACCGTGAGGAATCAGGCGAACAAATTTCATCAATCAACGTCAACTCGTCACCGTTGAATCCGAATTCGAATTTCGTGTCGGCAATGATGATCCCACGCTCGGCCGCGTAGTTCGCGCACCACTCGTACAACTCAATGGTTACGTCACGCAGCTTCGCCGCCAGATCAGCGCCCAGAGCGTCGGCCAACTGCTCAAACGAAATGTTTTCATCGTGGCCGCTTTCGCTCTTGGTCGCCGGCGTGAAGATCGTTTCGGGCAACTTCTTCGAGTCGACCAGATCGCGCGGGAAGGTGAACCCGTGCAGTTCCACCGGGTCGCGATCGTCGGACTGCAAAACCTCACGATACTCCTTGAACAACGAACCGGTGATATAGCCACGCGCCACACACTCAAAATCGATGCGTTCGCACTTGCGCACCAGCATCGAACGGTCCGCCAACTGATCGCGGAACTGCGGCAACGGTTGCGGATATTGCGAAACGTCGCAGGTGATCATGTGATTGGGGACGATGTGTTTGGTCTTCTCGAACCAGAATTGCGACATCTGGTTAAGCACCCGTCCTTTGCCCGGAATGCCGGTCGGCAATACAACATCAAACGCCGACACGCGGTCGGTGGCGACAATGAGCAGCATCTCGCCCACATCGTAAATATCACGCACTTTGCCGCGATTGACCGGCTTGAGGTCGCCGAGATCACTTTGAAGCAGTGCGCCCGGCAGTGCTACTGCATCTGGTGTCATAGCCTAATCCCTTCCTATGGTCGGTGTTGCGTTCATTGCTTCCTGATACGGATCTTTTCCCGCCCGGCGCAACTCGATAAACCGGGCCATCGCCGCGGGCAGGAGCCGATGCTCCAATTCGAGCACCCGCGCCCGGAGCGATTCGGGTGTGTCATCGGGTTGGACCGGGACCGATTCCTGCATGAATGTTACGCCGTGGTCATACTCGGCGTCGACAAAATGCACCGTCGCGCCCGACTCGGTCTCCCCGGCTTCGAGCACCGCCTCGTGCACCCGCATGCCGTAATACCCTTTACCGCCAAACTTGGGCAACAGTGCCGGATGAACGTTCAGCATGCGTCCTTCGTATTCCTTCACAATGGCCTGCGGTACCAGTTTCATGTAACCCGCCAGCACGATCAACTCGGGTTGCGCGTCGCGGAGTATGTATCTCAACTCGGTTTCAAACCGCTGTGCCGATCCCGCTCGTGTTTCAGACCAATGGACCGCCTTCGCTCCCACGGTCCGGCCCCGTTCCAGCGCTCCGGCATTGCGGTTATTGGAGATCACCAGCACCACACGCCCGTCGATCCTCCCATCTTTGCAGGCATCGATGATCGCCTGCAAATCGGTCCCCTCCCCCGAGGCAAATACGGCGATCCGTAGTGGCTGGTGTTTCGCGTTGGTCATTCCGGCTTCTGCTCTCCTCCCGGCGGCCCCAGTCGCTCACGCAATATCTCGTTGAGCCGCTTCGGGTTACCGCGCCCTTGCGAGGCCTTCATGAGCTTCCCCATGAAGAACCCCAGGACCTTCGTGTTCCCCCCCCGGTAATCAGTAACCTCTTTTGGGTTCGCATTCAAGACGTCATCGACCAGTTCGGTCAACTTGTTGTCGTCGGATATTTGTTCCAGCCCCTTCTTGGCGACAATATCCTCCGGCGCTTCGCCCGATTGCAGCATGATCTCGAATACGTCTTTGGCGATCTTCCCGGAAATGCGCGCCGAACGGACCATGCCCAGCAGTTGAATGAGTGCGGGCGGCTGCACCGGGAGTGTCTCCACCGACGGATGACGGTCGGTCACCACCCGCAACACCTCCGTCATAATCCAGTTCGAGACCAGCTTGGCGTCGCTGACCTCTCGGGCCACGTCCTCGAACAGGTCAGCAATCCCCTTCTGATCGGTGAGAACACTGGCATCGTACTCAGGGACACCGAATTCACGGACAAACCGTGCGGCGCGCTCCAGAGAAAGTTCCGGCGTCTGTTCACTGACGTCATTCAGCCAATCCGGCGCCACAGCGATCGGCAGCAGATCGGGCTCGGGGAAATAGCGATAGTCCGATGACTCCTCTTTCGAACGCATTGGCTCAACCGTCTGACGCGATTCATTCCACAGCAATGTCTGTTGAATCACCTCGTCGCCCGATTCAAGCAAACCGATCTGCCGTTCAATTTCGCAGACAATGGCTCGCTCTACCGAACGAAACGAATTCATGTTCTTCACTTCAGTCCGTGTGCCGAACTCAGACGATCCTTTCGGCCGCACCGACACGTTGGCATCGCACCGCAACGCGCCCTCTTCCATGTTTCCGGTGCAAATGCCCAGATACTCGACATTACGCCGAAGCTGCTGCATGTACGCTGCTGCTTCACGCGGATCACGGATGTCGGGATGACTGACGATTTCCAACAGCGGCACACCGCAGCGGTTGAGATCGACAAGCGTGTCAGGATCCTGGTCGGCGGTCTCCGGATGAAACGATTTCCCCGCATCTTCTTCAAGGTGGATGCGGATCAAGCGCACGCGACGACGCTCACCGTCGAATTCGAATTCAACCGCGCCGTCTTCACCGAGCGGCCGATCATACTGCGAAATCTGATATCCTTTCGGCAGATCGGGATAGAAGTAGTTCTTCCGGGCAAAGATGTTCGGTGAATTGACCCGTCCACCCAACGCCAGGATCAAACGAATACCGAACTCGATGGCGTCCCGATTCAGCACCGGCAGCGATCCCGGCAATCCTAAACAGACCGGGCACGTCTGATCATTCGGCACCGCGCCAAACGCGGTCGGGCAGCCGCAAAAGATCTTCGACGTGGTCAGAAGCTGCGCGTGCACTTCCAACCCAATCACCGGTTCAAATTCGGTCGCAATTGCAGACGTCATATCGTCATTCGCTCGCCAGTGTGATCGTCGGACGCACCGATTCATAAACCTGCCCGGCGAGATCGAGCAACAGGTCCTCTTCCATCGGCCGTCCGATCAGTTGTGCACCAATCGGAAGACCGCCAATCGCTCCGCACGGGAACGACAGCCCCGGCAAGCCGGCCAGATTCACCGACGTTGTGTACACGTCGACGAGATACATCGTCAGCGGGTCGTCGAGTTTCTCACCGATTGGAAAAGCGCAGTTCGGCGCGGTCGGTGTCAGCAGGCAATCGACCTCGACGAATGCTCTGGTGTAATCGCTGATAATTGCCTGACGCATACGCTGCGCGGTGCCGTAATACTGATCAAAGTACCCGGCTGAGAGCACGTAACTGCCAAGCAGAATCCGCCGTTTGACTTCATCGCCAAAACCTTGGTCACGCGTTTGCTCGAACATGTCAATCAACTCAGCGGCGTTCCCGGTACGGTAGCCGTACTTTACACCATCGTAACGGGCGAGATTCGACGATGCCTCCGCGCAGCAGATGATGTAATAGGTTTGCAACGCGTACCGCGCGCTGGGTAACGATGCGTCGACGATGTCATGGCCTTGCTCTTTGAGAGCATCCGCAACCTTCAACACCGCGGCTCGAATATCCGGGTCGAGACCTTCTTCCAGATATTCGCGCAGTAAGCCGATCCGTCGCGGACGTGTCTCTTCGTGAATCGGAGGATCGGTGCGCGACGTGGCATCACGCGGATCATGTCCACGGATCACGTGAAACACGCTCCGCGCATCGTCGACCGTACGCGCCAGCACGCCGATCTGATCGAGCGACGACGCAAACGCCACCAGCCCCCAACGCGACACCGCACCGTAGGTCGGTTTCAGCCCAATCACGCCGCAGTACGATGCCGGCAAACGAATTGATCCGCCCGTGTCCGAACCGATCGCCGCCATCGCCTGCCCATCAGCCACCGCCGCGGCTGATCCACCGGATGACCCTCCCGTCACACGCGATGGATCAATCGGGTTTTTGGCCGGGCCGAAATACGAGTTTTCATTGGAGGAGCCCATGCCGAACTCGTCGCAGTTGGTCTTTCCCAGAAACACGGCCCCGGCTGCACGCAACCGCGCGACCGCCGTCGCATCGTACGGCGCCACCCATCCGTCGAGCATGCGCGAGCCACAGGTGCACGGCTGCCCCTCGACAAGAATATTGTCCTTGATCGCCAGCGGGACCCCAGCCAACGGTCCGGGGCGGTTTCCGGCGTCGACATCCTCAGCGGCGGTCCGCGCATCATCCTCTGCTACAAGAACATACGAATTGAGGTCGCGCCGCGCCTGAAGTCGCTCCAGATACCGATCCACCACCGCCCGCGCCGTCTGCGCACCGGATTCCCGCTGCGCACGCAGAGTCGGGATGTCCCCTGTTGTCGGGTGGTCGGCCATGCGCCATGATAGGCGGAATGAGCGGACATGGCAAGCGTGTCAGCCCCAAGTTCCGTTGCTGGTTTTCCACAGTTTAGGGTCCGCCGCATCGGACCGCCGAGCCCCAGTTCGGCGTACGAGAAACAACCTCGCAGGGCGGATGCGCTATAGTTTACCGTTCACAGACATATCACCCAACGCCACTTATCTCGAAGTTGACGATCGCGTATCCGACCGCGCATCCGCCAATTCACGCCAAACCGTCCGTGGGAACGGCGGGTGCGCGAACGGTGATCATTGGATAGAACCAACGGTCCAAGTAGACGGTTAACGGCTCGTGATTCGAAGCGGACAGCGCACCCGCCCTACACATTGCGACAGAAATGACTCTACAATCTCATCCCCGCCCGCATGTCGGCGGAGCCGACATACGGAGAGCGGGGATCCAGTGTCTTTCCCCATCACAAATGCTGACAATCGGTGAGCGCCTCCGTTCACCCACGCAGAGCCGGGGCTCGGCGGTCCGCATGGGCGGCGCTCCCAGGTTCGCTATTGGTTGCGGAACCCTCATCCCCACCACTTGTTTGCAGTGAAAGAGAAGAGCTGACTCAACGAAAGGACCGCGAACTCATGACAACGACCCGCCTGTTACTAGCAACCGCCTTGACCGTTGTCCTGCTGATGTCCGTGACATCCACAGCAGAGGCCCAGCGCCGCAACATGACCGAAACGGTTATCGGCGGCCACACGATGTACACGCTCCTCAAACCGGGCGACATCCCGGCGATCTTTGAACCCACATTCCTGCGTGCGAATGACAGCAGTGCCGAACGACTTCATGATCTCGATGAACCCATGATCGCCGTCACTGCCAATGGCATCGCGAAAGCGTACAGCACGACGTATCTCGACCATCACGAAGTGGTCAACGATTCGATTTCCGGCAGCGCAATCGCCGTCACATGGTGACCGCTGTGCTATAGCGGCATCGTGTATGCCGCCCGGGTCGATACACTCACATTGACGTTTCAGGCTTCCGGATCGCTGTGGCGCGATGCACTGGTCATGCAGGATTTGCAGACCGAATCGTTGTGGTCGCAGATCAGTGGCGAATGCATTTCGGGAGCGCTGAAAGGCACGACACTTCAACTGCTGCCGTCATTTCACACCACGTTCGCCGAATTCCGCAAGCAATATCCTAATGGCCTCGTCCTCGAGAAGCCGGAACGTGGCGGGCCGCGCGCTTATGCCCGCTATTTCAATGATCCCGACAAACTCGGCATCTTCGGACGCGCGAATACGTTCGAACAGTTGCCCGCAAAATCGCTCGTGTATGGATTGCGGCTTGACGATGGCGCGTATGCGGTCAGCGAACAAGCGCTCGAATCAAACACGGCCGTTGTCTTGAACAACGCGTCGCCGCCGGTGGTTGTGCTGTCGAGTGGCGATGCCTCGTCGGCCCATGCGTTCCATCTGCCGGCCACTCTCGACACCGATCACCTCGATCTCACTCTCGAGGACGGCGTTCTGACTACACCGAACAGTGATCATCAGTGGGATGCATTCACCGGTGCGGGACTGAATGACGCCAGTCCTGATCTGAAGACGGCTCCGCTGATCTCCGCGTATTGGTTTGCCTGGGCCAGTTTCTTCCCCGACACCCGATTGCAGGAGTGATTGGATGTTTGGAAACGGCCACCAGCCACGGAAGAACGGACCACCGAGCCCTGGCTCGGCGGTCCAGCCGTAGGGCGGATGCGCTATAGCTTACCGTTCACAGGCGCATCACCCAAGACCACTCACCTCAGAGGCGACAACGGTCTATCCGACCGCGCATCCGCCGGACGACACAGAGCCCTCCGCGTGGACGGCGGGTGCGCGGGCGGTGATCATGGGATGAAAGCAATGGTGCAAGTGCACGGTCAACGGTTCGTGATTCGAAGCGGATAGCGCACCCGCCCTACAC
>WJJR01000488.1 GCA_014729565.1 Candidatus Zixiibacteriota bacterium
CGGCCATGTCGCTGATTCCCACGTCGACCGGCGCCGCCCGAGCGATCGGATTGGTGTTGCCGAACTTGAAGGGTAAGCTCGATGGCATGGCGGTCCGCGCCCCTGTCCCCGATGGGTCTCTCGTTGATCTGACGTGCATGGTGAAGTCCGAAGGCACTGCAGAACAGATCAATGAAGCGATGAAGAAGGCCGCCGACGGCCCGATGAAGGGAATCCTGCGGTATTGCGACGAACCGATCGTGTCGGTCGATATCGTCGGCGATCCCCACTCGTCGGTTTTCGATTCGCTGGAAACCCGTGTCATGGGCAAGCTCGTGAAAGTGCTGTCGTGGTACGACAACGAGTGGGGCTTCTCCTGCCGTGTGGTCGAGATGCTGGCGCGGATGAAGTAAGAGAGCAGGTTCATCGATGAAGAAGAAGACCATTGACGATATCACTGTCCGTGGGAAGCGTGTCCTGGTGCGGGTCGATTTCAATGTCCCGATCGAAAACGCACGCATCACCGACACCAATCGGATCGAAGCATCGCTGCCCACCATTCGCAAACTGATCGCCGATGGCGGACGCGTTATTCTGATGTCGCACTTGGGTCGTCCCAAAGGACAGGTCATTCCCAAGTTCTCCCTCGCACCGGTGGCCCAGAAGCTCGGCGAGTTTCTCGGTCAGGATGTTGCCTTCGCAGAGGATTGCATTGGCGAGAAGGCGCAAACAGTTGTCGATGCCTTGGGCGACGGCGACGTTTGCCTCTTGGAGAACCTGCGTTTTCACCCGGAGGAAGAGAAGAACGACGCCGACTTCGCGAAGCCGTTGGCCGCATTGGGTGACGTGTATGTCAACGATGCATTCGGTTCGGCCCATCGTGCGCACGCCTCAACCGAAGGTGTCACGAAGCATTTGGATACTGCTGTGGCGGGCTACCTGATGCAGAAAGAACTCGACGCCTTGGGTGGCTTGCTCACCGAGCCACAGCGTCCCTTCATCGCGGTTCTGGGTGGCGCAAAGGTCTCCGGCAAATTGGAAGTCATTACCAATTTGATGTCGACCGTCGATGCCTTTGTCATCGGCGGCGGAATGGCGTTCACCTTCCTGAAAGCTCAGGGGCACAACGTCGGCAAGTCGATGGTCGAACCCGATCTGCTGGATACCGCCCGGCAGATCCTCGCCGATGCGGAGAAGTCGGAAATGCACTTTCTGCTGCCCGATGACTGCCTCGCCGCTCCGGCGATGGACAAGCCGGACATGCTTAAGATTATGCCCACCAACGACATCCCCGATGACGTCGGCGGTTTCGATATCGGCCCGAACGCGGCCAAGGCATTCAGCGATGAAATCAGCGGCGCCAAAACGATCTTCTGGAATGGTCCGATGGGTGTTTTCGAGCATCCGCCGTTCGATGCCGGGACCCGGGTCGTGGCCAATGCCATCGCCACGGCGACCGACAAAGGCGCCAAATCGGTGCTCGGTGGGGGAGATTCGGTGGCGGCCGCGCAAGCAATTGGGTTGTTGGACCGTATGACTCACGCATCCACCGGCGGTGGGGCATCACTGGAATTCATGGAAGGGAAGACCCTTCCCGGTGTGGCGGCGCTGAACGACCGCTAAGGATTTGATTTCTCTATGGCACGTGTTCCATTCATTGCCGGCAACTGGAAGATGAACGGCGACCCGACACAGGCGAAAATCCTGTGTGCGGCCCTGGTGGCCCGTTCGAAAGACTGGCCTTCGGTGAGCGGCGAGAAAGTGGCGGTCGCTCTGTTTCCGCCGTTCGTCTCGCTGGCCACGGCAGCCGAGACGCTGAAAGGGACCGACATTATTCTCGGTGCGCAGAACATGCACGAGGCTCAGTCGGGCGCGTTCACCGGCGAGGTCTCGGCCCCGATGCTGTTGACCGCCGGATGCCGCATGGTTATTTTGGGCCATTCCGAACGGCGCCAATACTTTGGCGAGACCGATGCCGCGGTCAATCGCAAGGTCCTGACCGCGTTGGAAGTCGGATTGCACCCAATCGTCTGCGTGGGCGAAACGCTCGAAGAGCGCGAGGCCGACCGGACCGAAGAGATCGTCGGACGCCAACTCGCCGGCGGACTCAAAGGACTATCCGAAGATCTAATGCAAACGGTGACCATCGCCTACGAACCGGTATGGGCGATCGGCACCGGCAAAGTGGCCACCATCCAACAAGCCGGCGAGGTCCATCGTTTCATTCGGCAGTGGATGGCCGATACATTGAGTCGGGACGTGGCCGAGGCCGTACGTATTCAATATGGCGGTTCGGTGAAGCCCGACAACGCCGAAGGGCTGTTGGCCGACCCGGACATCGACGGCGCACTGGTAGGCGGCGCTTCACTCGATGCCGATCAATTTGATGGAATCATTCGTGCCGTGAAACCGTAAGACCGGGCGGCCGTGAGTTTCAGGAGGAGTTGTGTACACAGTATTGATTTTGCTCCACATCGCCATTTGCGCATCGCTGATCATCTCGGTGCTGCTGCAATCCGCCAAGGGTGAAGGGCTGGCCGGTGCGTTCGGTGGCTCATCGCTGACCGGCACGGTCTTCGGCGGACGCGGCGCGGCGACATTTCTGTCGAAGGCGACCACGGTGCTCGCGGTTGCGTTCATGTCGTCGAGTATCGTGTTGACGTTCATCTCGCCCGGCGGCCCGACTCAATCGGTTCTCGAAGGGTCGAGTGCGGTCGAAGAGGCCGTTCGCGAGGGTCAGGTTCCGGCACCGCAACAG
>WJJR01000489.1 GCA_014729565.1 Candidatus Zixiibacteriota bacterium
CACCTCAGTAGTCGTAATCTGCCTGTGCCCCAGCGCCCTCTGCACCAGATAGAGGTCCCCCGTCTTCCGATAGAGCCGCGTAGCGAAGGTGTGCCGCAGCGAATGCACCGACACCGCCCGCCCAATCCCCGCTTCGCTACACCACTTGGCGAAGTTAAACTGGACCTGCCGCGCCCCGAGGCGACGGCCGGACTTGGAGGCGTATAGGGGCACGCTCGCCCTGAGCGAAGCCGAAGGGTCGCGGCCTGTGTGGCCGCACAGGGCAATCTGTTCGAGGTGGCGGGCCAACATGGCCACGAGGGTGGGATTGAGGAACACGCGCTCCCGGTGGCCGCCCTTGGAGCGGATGTGCAGGGTGGCGTGATCGAGGTCCACGTCGGCAATGTTCAGCGCTACCAGTGATCCCAGCCGGATGCCGGTGCCTAACAGAAGCTCGAAGATCAGCCGGTCCCGGTCTGCCAATGTGCCACTCTTCCCTGCCAGAACGGCACGGATGGCCTCGATCTCGTCAGCCTCCAAGCTCGACGGCTCCTTGGTGTGGCCGGGCTCGACCGGATCAGCCGAGCCGGGTTCTCCTCCAGAAATCCCGATTCCACGCAGAACTGGAAGAACGACCGCAGGGCCGACTTGGTCCGATTGACCGAAATCGCCGCCCTCGGTCTGCCATCCGGTGTGCAGTGCACCATATCGCTGATCAGGAACCGGGCCAGATGGTCGGGGGTGATGGCCGAAATCTCGGCATCCTCGCCCAACCCTTCGGCGTGTATGCTCAGGGTAAACCAGCGACCCATCGCCCGCAAATCCCGCTCGTAGGCCGCCTGCGTGTGCCTCCACCGCCCGTTCGCCGTCAGTTGGCGGGTGAACAAGGGGATGGTGGTGGACAATCGCATAATCGGCTCGGTGTCAGTGTGGTGAACGCGATTCGTTCGCGAGATGATGGCAGGGATTGACGGTTCCCGCGGCGTGCATACGATCACAGGACGATAACGAGGACTCGCTGGTCGTGGCGCATTCTGGTTGCTCAATCCGCTCGATACTGCTCGAGATCTTGTCTGCTGACTCGAGACTATCGACTGAACGGCATTCACCTTCGGGCGCGCACGACTAGGAAGGCCCCATCTCCGGTACCGTTCGAAGCCTGTTCTATCTCTTGAATCTCATCGGATGACACCGAAGGGGTTTGAACCCAGGTGAAATCGTCAAAGCCACTCTGTAGCAGCAATGCGACAATCTCAACGGCGGAGTAAAATGCCGCTTCTCGATAGAAGACGCTTTCTGCCTGATGTAGAAGATACTCTTGCCCTCTAGGGCTGTCTCGGTCAATCGAGACGATGAGAAGACATCCACCGGGTCGAACGACCCGAGCGGCCTCACGCAGCGTCGAATAGGGATCTCTCACGAAACAGATGGTTGTCACAATGAGTAAGTAGTCGAAGACGGCATCTTTGAATGGCAGCCTTTCGGCATACGCCTTTACCGTGCTTACACCGCGGATGCGTGTGTATTTCAGCATGTCTTCCGCCGGATCGATACCGACGTCCGCCCCGGGAGGACCGGCGAAACGCCCGGTGCCACACCGATTTCCAAGCCGTATCCACGGCAGGGGAGAAGTGCCCGCGCAGCGAGCCACTCGGATATGTACGCGATGCGATGACGTTCGAACCAGTTCTCGTAGTCCTGGCAATGCAGCACGAATGGGGATTCATGGTCAGGCTCACCCACGATTCCTCTTCAAAGCAATTCCCTTCGGAGTTCCATGTCAGAGAATGCAGGGTAACGCACAGTGCTCTCCCGCAGCACAATCTGGTATGTAGAGCGACCTCCATCGCGCACTGAGTCTTGACTACTCGACCGACTGATTCGACACAGCGACTGAGTTAGCGCTCCAGATTCGCAGTGACAGGTCCCGTGACCAATTGGCGTGGCGTCAATGAGGTATGGCAGGTGTAGCACTCCGCCAGATTCGGCCTTTTTACCTCTTGCGCTTTGTCTTTGTGGCACGGGATACACGTCCGATGCATCGCCTCGCGGAACGCGCACGCATCGGACAGATTGATCGTACTGTCGGGCGCGCTGGTTAACCACATGTCCGTCTTATGGCAGTCGAAACAGTCTTTGGCATTATCTGAAGTCTTTGCCTGCCCCGGTGGATGGCAGTATCCGCAGGTACGATTCGTCGCATGCCAACCGGACAGTCTCTCCTTCTCCATCACGGCTTGTTCATGGTGCGCGTGATTGAAAATCGGTGTTGCAGACAACATGTCACGATGACAACGGGAGCACGGTGTCGACCGGTCGTTCGGCATCGACACATGATGACACAGATGACAGGCCGAGTCTTTGCCGAGTCGATTCTGGTGATCCAGATGTGCGAAGGTCACCTCGACCCCCTTGCGATCACTGTTCAGCCACAAGGTCGCACGATTGATATCGAGGCCGGTCGCGGCCTGAACCGGAACGGTCGGGATGTTGTCGCCGCTATACGGTGGATACAGCAAGATCCAGGCAAGTGGAATGACCAAGACGGCAATCAGCGTAACACGGTGTACACCGCTCATCAGTGCCGCGTACCAGACATGGGACCACCGTTCGAAGAGCACGGTGAGCGATTCGCCTGGTTGACGGGCCACAACACTTCGTTCGTCGAAAATGGAACAGTTCTCCACAAAGAACAGAAATGCCAACCCGGCGGCAGCCACCACGCCGACACTTACTGCCCATTCGGTTAGTGACGGGATGTAAAACGAACCGGCATCACGCAAATACCCGAAGATGCCGACATTCAGTCGATTGATTGCGAGACCGGCAGCGGCTGACGCCGATGCGACTCCCAATCCATACGGAGAGCGGCGTGTGCGCGGGATCGCGACCAGAACGATCGGTAACGCCAAACCGATGAGGAGTTCGACGCCGAACAGCCACGCCTCCCACTGTCCCTGACCAAGGCCTGTCCAGGCCCCTCGTCGAGCGACATCAACAACCTTCAATGCGAGTGTTGCGCCAAGCAACGACGCCGCAATGATCGCGAGCTTCGACAGCCGGACCATCTCCGGACCGCGCTCGGGAACGCCGCCACTGTCAACGCTGATGCCGGGAATCTGGCACACAATGCCATTTATACCCGACGAGGCCGGGCCAAAGACCGGCTCCGGATCGTACAGGCGCGCATACACAATGCGGACCAGAACCAACATCATCATCCCCGCACCCATCGCCGAGACGATGAATAAAAAGGGCAGCCACGATGTGTACCACAACTCATGCAAACGCACCGGTGTCACCAGAAACAACGAGCCCAGCGACGAGTGATGCAAACTCGACAGCGAAATTCCGACAATGACAACTCCGAAGGCCAACCGATGCAGCCAACGGCCAATGCGACGTGCACGCGTCTGTTCCAACACCGATGGGCTCAACTCAATGAGCGTTACGGTGAAGTACAGCAGTACGCACCAGAACACTTCGAAGAGGAAGGAGTGTTCGTTCCACATGACAATCGGATGCCAGAAACGATGGGGCAATCCGATGTCGAACAGCAGGGCCAACATCGAACAGCCGTAGCCCAAGAATGCCAGAAGGATGGCGGGCTTGACGTACTTCCGGAATTGCTCGAGCCGTAGAACGTACACGAGAAAGCCAATGGTAAACCCACTGGTCGACAGGGCGACACCCGCCACCATATTAAGAACTTTCCACAGCCCCCAGGGGACAGCGTCCGACATATGAGTCGTGGCTCCAAGACCAAACCACATCCGAAAGACACCGGCCACCAGTCCTACCAGCGCCAGTGCCCAGAGCACATCCTTGAGGGCTCGGCTACGACTTGGCATCGTGCTCTCCGTCCTCGCCATCGGCTTCTGACGCGCGTGTCATGCGACGGCGGATAATCCAACTGAGACCGAGCGATCCAAACGCGACGGTCATGCCAATCACCGGTGTCATGTGGATCAACGGGTCCGTCAGGGCTGAGATGGGATTGTCGAGATGCTCGGGCCAGCCCAGGCCGGCCAGGTCGACATCCGACACGTAGAGGACCGACGTTCCCCCGAACTCGGTTTCGCCCCACACGTGGTTCTTATACTGCGGATCCCGATTGATCCGATCACGGGCAACACCGAGGAGATCGTTGCGATCGCCAAAGAGCAATGCTTCGTTCGGGCAGGCCTCGACACACGCCGGTTTCTGTCCGTCCTGCAAACGTTCAAAACACATATCGCACTTGCGCACATACGGTATCGTCTCATCCCATTCGTAACGCGGGATGTGAAATGGGCATGCGAGCATGCAGTACCGGCAACCGATGCATTTGGAATCGTCATACACAACCGGACCGGCGTCGGTCTTGGTCAAGCCTCCAACCAAACAGGCGGACACACAGCTTGGCTCTTCGCAATGCATGCAGCTTTTGCGTGCGAAGCGGCCCCGGTCGACCTGAACAATGGTCGACCACCGGTTGGCCGACAGTCCGTCGACTCCGGTTGCACGGTCGGTTTCCGCACGCAACGGATCGAGTTCGTTTCGCTT
Source organism: Candidatus Zixiibacteriota bacterium (assembly GCA_014729565.1). Classification (GTDB taxonomy): domain Bacteria; phylum Zixibacteria; class MSB-5A5; order WJJR01; family WJJR01; genus WJJR01. Next base: position 4,525 of record WJJR01000489.1, read on the forward strand.
GATGCAGGCGGCGACGCATCGCTCGCAGCCCGTGCACCGGGTGACATCAATGAGGATTGCCGGTGTCAAACCTTGGCCTCCTCTCCAAAGAGCGCATGAGCAACTTTGTCGCCGGCTCCCGGACGCAATTGCCAATGTAGTCCGGAGATCCGGTCAAAAAAGAACAACACGATATGGGCCAGCTTGGTAAACGGAACCAAAACGAACAGGACTTCCGCACTGAGCAGATGCGTGAGCATCATCGCTTCCCACGAGAGTGGATTGACGTTCGCATGTCCCGCTGCATATCCCGAGGCGAAGGGAAGCAGAATCATCACCAGCAGGAGGTAATCGATTCGACTGCTCATCGAGCGCTGACGTGATCCAAAGATGCGAAATCCCAATAACACCAGGATCGCGGCAATGGTGAATAACGTCAGAACATCCGCCAAACCACGTCCGATCGCGGGAAGATCGATGCCCAGTTGTTCCTCCCACATCACAATGTGGTCAATGAGGAGCACCGGAACGAGAATGATTCCAATGTGGAAGAGGAAGGACACGACCGAGAAGATGACAGTGCCTCTCGTCATATGGCGGATGGGAATCACCCAACTCAGTGCGTCGGCAATAATCCGTCGCCATGGGGCGGATCGTAACCGTCGGCCTTTGCCGGTAATGAGTGATGACACCTGGATGATGACGTGACGCAGGAGCCCAAGCACCATCACCAAAAATGTGAACGCAAAGAGCGGACCTTTGGCGAAATCAATCCAATCGTGTACCGACACGCTGTGTCACTCCTTTGGGTTCGGTGCTCTGTCTACACCGCTAACAGCGCGGCCTCTTCTGCGCGTTCCGCCGGTGATTTCGCGCCGGGGATTTCGATCGCTTTCAATATCAAGTCGTGCAATCCCATTACCTTGCAGGGCAACTCATAATATTCGACCAGTTCCTTGAGCTGTTTCTTGCAATTGGCACAGGGAGCGATCACGATATCCGCATGAACCTTCTGCAACTGCTCCGCTTTGACACGGCCACCGATCTCCATGCGGAAATCATGGATTTCATCGACGGAGACCAGTCCACCTCCTCCGCCACAGCAGTAATTCTCCTGGCCGTGTGGAACCATATCGACGAAGTTCTTCACGAATGATCGCAGGATGTCGCGCGGCTGTTCGACGATCCAACCCGACCGCGCAATGTTACACGGATCGTGATAAGTGACGCGCTCGGTAATGATGTCGGGGTTGAGCGTGATGCGCTTCTTACGAATACAATCAAGCGTGTACTCGATGAAACTGACCACCGGGTACGCTTCCTTCCCACCGAAAACCGGCACGAAGTCATGTGCCGAGCGCGATGCATGGCCGCACTCACCGATCAACACGTTGCGGCCTCGCAGCCGGGTGACCTCAGCCACCAGGCGCTTAATGATGTTTTCCAAATGCCAATCACTGTAGAACAACCCGTAGTTGATGCCATCATAGTTGCCCGTGCCGATGGTCCATTTGTCCCAGTCGCCGGCCGCATAGAGCACCGCCGCATTGCCCATCAGCGTCTCCGGCTCCATCAGGTAGTCGCTCACCGCACAGTAGAAGACATAATCGCGGTCCGTCTGATCGACCGGGAAGGTCATCGTGACGCCAAGTATGTCCTCGAGTTCCTCCGACAGGAACTCCAGCGTGTTCATCAGCGCCTCTTTAGGAACCTTTGAGGTATTGTGCGTGTCGCCCTCGAGTTGTTCACGCACACTCACTTGAAGCGCCTTGGGAACAATTCCGATCAGACTCAGGGCGTATCGTCCCAGACGGGTGATGAGGCCATGATCGACGCCCATCGGGCATGACCGCGTGCACCGCCGGCATGCGGTGCATCGGTAGAACACCTCCAGCATGTCATCGATGACATCGTCGGTCAGTTCAAAACTCCTGGAGAAGCGCGCTTCGACGGCGCCACCGATGGTGAAGTAGCGCCGGTAAATGTCCAGCAGCAGGTTGGTGCGATAACAGGGAATGTCGCGCGGATCGCCCGTGGCCAGATAGACCGGACAACTGACCGCGCAGCGATTGCATTTCGCACTCGATGTACAATACGAGTCGAGCAGCGGTCGATAATCGGAAAACTCGAGCACCGCGGCGAACGCGCGCAGGAACTGATCGACACGATCTCCCGCCGGTTCATTCTCAATGTAGTATTTCAGACGTTGACCTTGAAGTGTGCGCTGTGTTGCTGCTGTAATCTCCGGCGTCTCGGGCATCGGCCTGTCCTCACGTTTGAACGTGCTTCCATTGGGACAGTGGCAAAGCGCGTACCCGAATGCGGTTCGGGCCGAAAGAGTTTGATGTTGTGACAAAACACGAGGTTGATCGTGATGTGTCGCGTTGCCGATGACGCGCCTATATAGTAGTATATAGCAGTCGACCGATCTCATCGGAGTTGACGCGGCCCAACGGGTATTGCTCCCCCGCAACACAACGATCACAACGTTGTTGTTGCAGTTGTTGCAACGCTTCGTTGCACTGCAACAGCACATGCAACAGTCAGCGGTTCTGACCGACGGCAGCATCGGTGCAACCATCGGGTTCGCTTGTCATCCAGGTACTGTCGGATATGTCGTTGTGCTCTTGGCGGCATCACCCTGATATCGCTCCCGCTGACATCGCACTGTGCCGGACGACCGTGACATAACTGTCGCAACGGGTGCTGGCGAACGGTCATTGGCACTCTTGTTGCACACGCAACAGCGTTGAGGTGGTGTACTGATGCGAGTCGGAATTCCCATGTTGGGCAATCGGGTGGCGCCGCGCTGTACCATTGCCGACCGTCTGGTTGTAATCACAATCGCACGCAACCAGGTGCGGGCACAGAAGACCTTGTCCCTCGGTGAACGGAATTGGGATGGTCTGCTGGCCATGCTGCTGCAGACCCAGGTCGACACCCTGATCTGTGGCGGAATCAGTGGCACATGGAAAGATGAGGTTAGAGAGAAGCGGATTGCCGTGATCGACAACATCATCGGGACTCTCGATACGGCCGTCTCTGCACTGACCCAGAGTGAGCAGCCCTATAGTTCAGCAGGCTCAACACCTTCAATCATTGACTGCCTCAAATGCCAGGACCGTGTCTGCCTGCGGGGCGAAAGTTGCGATGCCGCTGTCCACGCTCTGTCCGGAACACCCGACAACACCGCACTGCGGCTGATCGACGCCGCCATGGACGTGGCTCTGGAGAACGATCGTATTCTGTGTCGTATGTCGGAATTGATCTACTTCTGCCTGGAGATGAAGTACCGCCACGTTGGGTTGGCGTTCTGTTCAGATTTGCTCGAGCCCGCTGAGATCCTGACGGCAGTGCTGCGACGGTTTTTTACCGTTACACCGGCATGCTGTAAGATAGGTGGAATTCAGCTCAACGATCCGCTGGTGGAGCACGAGAGCACCGATTTCAATCGCGAACGCGATCAGGTGGCCTGCAATCCACTGGGCCTGGCGAATGTCCTGAATCGCGCGTCGACGGATTTGAATGTCACCGTCGGATTGTGCGTCGGGATCGACAGTCTGTTTACCAAACACAGCAACGCGCCTGTCTCGACGTTGATCGTCAAGGACAAATCGCTGGCCAACAACCCGGTCGGCGCGTTGTACTCGGACTACTATTTGAGAGAGGCACAGGCGTCAGAGCCATTGGTTGGCACCGACCGGTAAGATCATGAGACTGGTGTGCCAAGACGAGTTGGTTCGCACACGATCATTGGAGAGGAGCATGACATGACCGTACCACACCTTAACGCGGTGGGCTTTTGTGCTCACTATTCGCAAGCGGGAGATTGGGCGTTCGACTATGCCCTGCGTCTATCGCAGCGAAACGGGCTTCAGTTAAATGTCTTCCATTTCCTGACCGACCCGTTTGATCCGTCGGATCCCGGGCCGGGAGAGATGTCCCGGGAGGACTACGCCAAGCTCACCATTGAACGCGAACGTGAGCTGCGGATGTACTACGACGAACGCGCCGGTGACTATACCAATGTGGGATTCCGTCTCTGCGAGGACAACGAGTGGACCGAGCTGCATCGTTGCCTGTTGATTCGTGAATTCCAGGTGCTGGTCCTCGGTTATCCCGTCGGGTCGGGCATGTTTGCCGGACGGCCGATTGAAGAGTTCGCCAATGCGTTCGTGTCGCCGGTGGTGCTGATCGGGCCGGACAATCCGGATCACATCCGGGTGAATTCGCGATGTGAGATGATACGCGACCGGCTCGGCATCCCGGATGCTCAATGGCACACAATTGAACACATGTCGGTCTGATCGACTCCTCCCCCGGTTGAGCCCGACCACTGGCAAAACCATGCGATGCCGGTTGCGATCACACAGCGGTCATCGTATCACATGTGAACAGGCGGACATCCGTGATGCGCGAAGAACTGAGCCAGCTCATTTTTAACAGCATCAGCGATGGCGTGTTCACCGTCGACCGCCATTGCATTATCACGTCCTTTAACAGTGCCGCGGAGCGCATCACCGGCTTCCGCGCCAACGAAGCTGTTGGCAAGCACTGCTTCGATATCTTCCGGACCGAGGTCTGCCACAAGCAGTGTGCGCTGAAGGACACGCTGAAGACCCAAAACCAGGTGCAGGATGCACGTGTCTCTATCCTCACACGTGATGGCCGTGAGGTACCAATTCAGGTTACGACAACGCTGCTTCGGGATGAGGACCACTCGGTGATTGGCGCTGTCGAGTTCTTCCGTGATATCTCGGAGATTGAACATTTGCGCAAGAGTCTCGATCAGAAGGACTCGCTGCGAAGCATCGTCAGTGTTACACGGCAGATGCAGGATTTGATCGGTCTTCTCCCCGATGTCGCCCAGTCAGACTGCAGCGTTCTAATTCAGGGACCGAGTGGATCGGGCAAGGAACTGCTCGCCCAGGTTGTTCATAATCTCAGTCCCCGCCGTTACGGTCCGTACATTAAGATCAACTGCGCTGCGTTGCCGGATCAGCTTTTGGAATCGGAACTGTTCGGATATAAGAAGGGTGCCTTTACCGACGCCAAGCAGGACAAGCCAGGGCAATTTGGCATGGCGAGTGGGGGCACGCTTCTGCTCGATGAAATCAGCGAGATGGACGTGTCGCTGCAGGTCAAGCTCCTCCGCGTTCTCAATAACGGCGAATATCGACCGCTGGGTTCAACGAAGACTCTGCATACCGATGCACGCATCATCGCGGCCACCAATGCTGACCTCATGACCGCGATCAAGCAGAAGCGATTCCGCGAAGATCTGTATTACCGGATCAACGTTGTAACGCTCGACATCCCGCCGCTATGCGAGCGACCGGCCGACATTCCGGTACTCGTCGATCACTTCATTAACATCTTCCGCGCGAAGACCCGCAAGCCGATTGAACGCATTTGTTCGGATGCCCTGATTGCACTACGGCAGTACCGTTTCCCCGGCAACGTACGTGAATTGGAGAATGCGATCGAACACGCATTTGTGATGTGCCACGGGCCGCAATTGGAGTTGGAGCATCTTCCGTCGCACATCGTGGCCCACAATGGAAACAGCAACGGCATCGGTGCGGACAAACACTCAGAGAAGGATGTGATTGTCGATGCGCTACGGCGTCACCAGGGGAATCGCACCCATGCCGCGACGGAATTGGGCATTCATCGCGCTACGCTCTGGCGTAAGATCAAATACTACGGACTCGCCTCATAACATCTCAACAATTGAATCAGACTGGGGTGACCCACCCTCAACCCTCCGCCTCCTTCGTCGGCGGAGGGTTGAGGGTGGGTACGCCCGTAGGAAATGGGACAGGCTTGGGCAATCGCTTATGCCGGAGACATGCCTCTCATATTCTCTTCACACTGCTCCAACGCTTCGAGCGCTTCGGTCCCGTACACCACCGATGGTCCGCCGCCCATCAGGACGGCAACGCCGATCGTTTCGACGATCTCACCACGGGTGGCTCCGGCCTGAAGCGCATCGTGGACATGGAAGGCAATGCACCCGTCACAGCGGACCGTGATGCCAATCGCCAGCGAAATCAGTTCCTTCGTCTTTGTATCGAGGGCGCCATCGGCGATGGCCGCCTGGTGCAAGCGCATGAAGGCCGACATGGTGTCGGGAATCTCTTTGCTCAATAGACCCATGCGCCGGCGCACTTCGTTATTTCGTTCGACATACGAGCCGTTCATTGTATCCTCCCCAAGCTCTATGCTGTCCTGCGACTGGCTCTCCAGCCGTCGACGTCGATTAAGCAATCCTCGTGCGACACCCCCTGTCAGGATGTCGCAACCGGATCCAATCTGTCAATAACGCATTGCGATCCCGGCTGGAGCGCGTGTGGGTTTCGCGATACGCCATTCATGGCAAGGGATATGCGACGCCACTTTGCGGAAGGGAGATGCAACGATGACAGATACAATGATACGGACGCACAAGAAGACACTCGCGAATGTGGAAATTGTCAGTCGCCTGTGTAAAGGCTGCGGCTTTTGCGTTCAAGCGTGTGTCCAGGACTGCCTGGCCATTTCAAAGGACATCAACGAACGAGGATACAATTACGCATACTATCTGGGTGAAGGGTGCACAGGATGCGGCCTGTGCTTCTATAGCTGTCCGGAGCCGAGCGCGATTACGATCATCAGGCATCCGGTGAAGCGAGATCCGTAGGGCCGACTTCGCCGTGGAACCGTAGAATTCCCACACACTCATTCTAATGAACGTTTCAATGTCTTTGTTCGTGACATGTCGTCCGGCCTGGTCACCTTGTGATGATTGTCAAATTCAGTCCATTGTGAAGGTATCACGGGTTAGACAACACATTGTGAACTCAAGGAGGGCGTTCGTAAGACCTGTCTCCAAATGTGCCACCCTGTCACGGACTTAGACAGTTGGCTGCCCTCCTGAGCGACCATCTTACAGGTCTCACTCCCCCCGCTGTCGTGA
>WJJR01000054.1 GCA_014729565.1 Candidatus Zixiibacteriota bacterium
CTTCTGCCCGGCATGTTTCCCGAATCGTTCCGTGATGAATCGGGCACCGTGGCTGTCTACTTTGAGGCCGCCGGCGTAATCGTCACGCTCATTCTGCTCGGACAGGTGTTGGAGTTGCGGGCCCGTCAACGCACGAGCGGCGCACTCAAGGAACTGCTCGGCATGGCGCCGACGACCGCCCGCCGCATCGATGATGACGGTTCCGAAGAAGATGTACCACTCGATCAGGTGCAAGTGGGTGATCGTTTACGTGTGCGTCCCGGCGAGAAGATTCCCATCGACGGTGTGGTGCTCGAAGGACAGAGTAACGTCGATGAATCGATGATCAGCGGCGAACCGATTCCGGTCACCAAGGAGACGGGTGACAACGTCATCGGCGCTACCGTCAACAGCAACGGGACGCTCGTGATTCGTGCGGAGAAGGTCGGCACCGATACGCTGCTCTCGCGGATCGTCAACATGGTGGCCGAAGCGCAACGCAGCCGTGCGCCGATTCAACGATTGGCCGACAAAGTGGCCGGTATCTTTGTCCCGGTCGTGATCGCCATTGCCGTCATCACCTTCATCATTTGGGCACTGGTCGGTCCCGAACCGAAATTCACCTATGCGCTCATTAATGCTGTGGCGGTTCTGATCATCGCCTGTCCCTGCGCTTTGGGACTGGCGACGCCGATTTCGGTGATGGTTGCCACAGGACGCGGCGCTGGGCTTGGCGTGTTGTTCCGCAATGCCGAAGCGATCGAGGTCTTGCGTCAAGTCGACACCATTGTCGTCGACAAAACAGGCACCCTCACCGAGGGACGACCCAAACTGGCACGGATTATCACGGCATCCGAATTCGAGGAGCGCGACGTGCTGCATCTCGCCGCGAGCCTGGAACGAAACAGCGAGCATCCGCTTGCTGCCGCCATCGTCGATGCCGCCAAAGAACAGAATCTCGAATTGTCCAATACCGATCATTTTGATGCACTCACCGGGAAGGGTGTGACGGGACGGGTCGGTGAGCATGATGTCGCTTTGGGAACATCGGCCTTGATGGAATCACTGAATGTTGACACCGGATCGCTGCACAGTGCCGCTGATGACGCACGCGGACGCGGCGAAACGGCGATGTTTATCGCCGTCGACGGTCACGCCGCCGGTCTGATCACTGTCGCCGATCCGATCAAAGCGAGCACGCCGGAAGCGATCCGCACCATTCACGACGAAGGCGTGCGCATTGTGATGCTCACCGGCGATAACCGTCGCACCGCAGAAACGGTCGCCAAAGAACTCGGCATCGATGAGGTCATCGCCGAAGTGCTGCCCGATCAGAAAGCCGATGTCGTCAAGCGTTTGCAAAAAGAAGGACGTACCGTGGCCATGGCGGGTGATGGCATCAATGATGCGCCGGCGCTGGCGCTCGCCGATGTCGGCATCGCCATGGGCACCGGCACCGACGTGGCGATGGAAAGCGCGGGTGTTACACTGGTGAAGGGCGATTTACGCAGCATTGCTCGCGCCCGTAAACTCAGCCATGCCACCATGTCGAACATCAAACAGAATCTGTTCTTCGCTTTCGCCTACAATTCCGCCGGCGTTCCGATCGCCGCCGGGATTCTGTATCCCTTCGTGGGCATCCTCCTCAGCCCGATCATCGCCGCAGCCGCCATGAGTGTCAGCTCTGTCTCGGTGATTGGAAATGCTCTGCGGCTGCGCCGAGTCGATCTATAGCAATTCCGGAATTGATTGCCCGGACCCCACTGGGTAAGTCATTCCATATCAATGCAATAGAAGAGCGTGGTCCAAATGAAACGACAATCTTCTGTGACTGTCTCATATGAGACATATCGCGCCGCTATAGCCGAGCGCGGATATCCGTAACAAGCTGAATAGCAACATCTTAAATTCTCTCCATCACTGTTTGGCACGGCAGTTGTTGTATGACTCTGCCCACGCGCCTCGTGCGCGACGAGAGAGATTATGACGCTACGACGATTTGCCATATCATTTGCTCTGATTGCCTCGCTTGGCGTGAGTATCACCTCGTGTGCGTCGTCACCGCAGAGCGCCGCACGCGCTGATCTCAAGTTCCGGGCGCACGCCTTTGATGATGAAGAGCCGGCTCAGGCCGAAGACGCGACATCCGACGATCCGCTGGCCAACGCCGATTCGCTGACACTGGCCACGGCCCTCGCGCTGGCTGCCGGAGCCAATACCGGATTGAAGAGCGCTTTTTATCGGTGGAAAGCGTCGGTTGAGAGCATCGCACCTGCCGGGGCGCTCCCTGACCCGAATCTGAATTTCGGCTACTTTATCGAAAGCGTCGAAACACGTGTCGGGCCGCAGCAATTCCGTGTCGGCCTGTCGCAGATGTTTCCCTGGTTTGGCACGCTCAAGCTCAAAGGTGACATGGCGGCCTACGACGCGCAGGCGGCCGAGCAGCAATTCGAGGCGGTCCGTGACCGGCTGTATCGCGACGTCGTCGTTGCGTATGTCGACTACTACTTCGTGCAGCAGTCGATTGCCATCACCGAGGAGAATCTGCGTCTCGTTGCGAATGCGGAAGCGGTGGCGCGGGCGCGCTACCGGGCCGGCAACGGTGTGTACGCGAATGTGCTGCGCGCACAAACCGAATTGGCACGCTTCGAGAACGATGTGATGTCGTTGACCGACAAGTTGCGGCCGGTCCGGGCCCGATTGAATGAACTGCTCGACCGTCCCAGCGGCGACAAGCTTCCGCCTGCCGCCAGTCTCCCCAATGACACACTCGAGTGGACAGATGACGAACTGCTGAGCCGTGTACGCGAGATGAATCCCAATGTCCGGCGCGCATCGTGGCTGACGGAAAAGGCTCAGGCATCGGAGCAACTGGCCGGCCGCCGCTTCTATCCGAATCTGATGCTCGGCGTCGATTACCTGAGTACCGGCGAGGCGCGCATGCCCGGTGTCACCGAGAGCGGCAAAGACGCCATCATTGGCATGGTCGGCATCAACATCCCGATCTGGTTTGGTGCGTACAAGTCAGATCAACGCGAGGCCACCGCCCACCGTCGTGCGGCGGAGTACGCACTCGACGCTCGGGTGAATGCAATCATTACCGAAACCGAAGACGCACTCTATGCCTACCGTGACGCCGAACGCCAGGTTGAACTTTACAATAGCGCGCTCTTACCGAAGGCAGCGGAAGCGCTGGCTGCAACCCAGACCAGTTATGAGGCGGGATCGGTCACCTTCATCGATTTCCTCGATGCCCAGGAAACATTGCTTGATTTCAGCCTGGCGTACGAACGCGCACACGCCAATCGCCTGAAAGAACTCGCCCGTCTGCGCATGCTCGCCGGCGGCGCCTTGGAAACGGCAGTGAACGACTGAGGAGACTAATAGCAAATGACGGATCAGGAACACACCCATCGTATATCATCCGAGCGCCCGTGGTGGAAAACCGCACTGACCAAACCGGCGTTCTGGATCGTGATCATTGTTGCACTCGCGCTCGGGTTCCTGGTACGCGGCGGCGGTAACGGCAGCAAGACACAAGTCGCCGCGGCCGAAACCGAGGCGGCCACCATGTGGACTTGCTCGATGCATCCGCAGATTCAATTGCCCGAGCCCGGACAGTGTCCGATCTGCTTCATGGATCTGATTCCGGTCTCCGATGGCGGTGGCAGCGACGATGATGGACCTCGCGTACTCTCCATGTCGGAAACCGCGCGCAAAATTGCACAGATCGTAACAACTCCGGTGCAGCGCCAGGAGGTCAATCCGGTCGTACACACCGTCGGCACGGTCACCTACGATCAAACGAAGTTTGCGGAAATTGCGGCGTGGGTCCCGGGCCGCATCGACAGCCTGTACGCCGACTACGTGGGAACAGAAGTGACCAAAGGTGAACCGCTCGCCTCCATCTACAGCCCCGAGTTGCTGTCTGCTCAGGAGGAACTATTACAAGCCGTTGCGGCGGCACAACAGAGCAGCGGATCACAACTGACGACATTCAAGAAGAGTGTCGAGGCCACCGTGAAAGCCGCGCGTGAACGCCTGCGTCTCTGGGGATTGACCGACGCGCAGATTGCCGCAATCGAAGAACGCGGGGCACCGAATGACCATATCACGATTCCCTCACCGGTCACCGGTGTTGTCGTAATGAAACCGGTGGTCGAAGGATCGTATGTCAAAACCGGCACACCACTCTATCACATCGCCGACTTGTCCCACGTTTGGGTGGAGATCGAAGCGTACGAATCGGATCTCCCCTGGCTTCAGATTGGCGACACGGTTCAATTCACTGCCGAGGCATTCCCCAACCGCCGATTCACGGGAACCGTGTCCTTCATCGACCCGACATTGAAGTCGAACACGCGCACGGTCCCGGTCCGTGTCGACGTTCCCAATCCGCAGCGTTTGCTCAAACCCGGCATGTATGTGAATGCTGTCGTACAGGGACAATCGACGACACTCGTGCAACAGGGCGACGAAGAACCACTGGTGATTCCGGCGTCGGCCCCGCTCATCACCGGCAAACGTGCCGTCGTATACGTGGAACTGCCGGATCGCGAGCAACCGACATACGAAGGCCGCGAAGTAATACTCGGGCCGCGGGCCGGCGACTACTACGTCGTCGACTCGGGACTCACCGAAGGCGACCGGGTTGTCGTCAATGGCGCTTTCAAGATTGACAGCGAGTTGCAAATCCGCGCCAAGCCGAGCATGATGTCGCCCAAGGGTGAACCGATGCCCGGGCACGACCACGGCGACCAACAGATGGCGTCGGGACAGCCGGAGAAGACACCGCATCCTGAGCAGTCAGAGCGATACACCGATGTCCCGGCGGAATTCCAAACGAATCTCGATCCGGTCTACAGCAGCTACTTCGATCTGCATAGCGCTCTGGCTGATGATCAAGAAGATGTGGCCGCAACGGCCACCGACCGATTGCGTGAGACACTGCAATCGGTCGATGCAACAATACTTAGCGACTCGCAGGACGCCACTTGGGATTCGCTGTCAACACTTGCTATCAACGCAACCAACGATGCAAATGCTGCCGAATCGATTGACGGCATCCGTATGGCATTCGAAAACATCGCCGCGGCCATGATCCAGATCGACTACCGTTTCGGTCACTCCGCATCGATCGATTACGCCGTCACGTACTGCCCGATGGCGTTTAACAATCGCGGGGCCTACTGGCTGCAACACCACGATTCGATTCTCAACCCGTACTTCGGCCACACCATGCTCAAGTGCGGCAAAGTGACCGATCACATTGAACCGACACTGACTCGGAATTGATCGTCATGAACGATACACCACTCACACCCAAAGACCGCGTGTCACCGCTCGACCGCCTGATCAGCTTCTGCCTGCAGAACAAGCTGATCGTGGTGCTCTTTGTCGTAGCGATCACTGCGTGGGGTGCGATGGTGGCGCCGTTCGACTGGGATTTGTCTGGCTTGCCGCGCGACCCGGTCCCGGTCGACGCCATTCCCGACATCGGGGAGAATCAGCAGATCGTCTTCACCGAATGGATGGGACGCTCGCCCCAGGATGTCGAAGATCAGATAACCTATCCGCTCACCGTGGCCCTGCTCGGTGTGCCTGGTGTCAAGAGCATCCGTAGCTACTCGTTCTTCGGTTTTTCCAGCATCTATGTTATCTTCAAGGACGACGTCGAGTTTTACTGGTCGCGCTCGCGTATTCTCGAGAAACTGAACAGTCTCCCGCGTGGTACACTGCCCGACAATGTGCAACCGGCGCTCGGACCCGATGCCACCGCGCTCGGCCAGGTCTTCTGGTATACGCTTGAGGGACGTGACCTCGATGGCAACCCGACCGGCGGCTGGGATCTCCACGAACTGCGCACGATTCAGGACTGGTACGTTCGCTACGGACTGTCGTCGGCCGAAGGTGTCGCCGAGGTCGCGTCGATCGGCGGCTTTGTGCAGGAGTATCAAATCGACGTCGATCCGGAAGCGCTGCGTGCACACAATGTCACGTTGCCGCAGGTTTATAATGCGGTTCGCGGCTCGAATGTCGACGTCGGTGCGCGCACGATTGAAATCAACAACGTCGAATATGTCATTCGCGGTCTTGGCTTCATCGAAACGCTCGCAGATATCGAAAATATCACCGTCAAATCGACAGACGGTGTGCCCCTGCGTGTCAGTGATATCGCCACGGTCGGTAAAGGTCCGGCGATCCGCCGTGGCGTTCTCGATAAGGGCGGCGCGGAAGTGGTCGGTGGTGTTGTGGTCGTCCGCTACGGGGAAAACCCGCTGGCGGCGATCAACAATGTCAAAGCGAAGATCGCCGAGATCTCACCCGGTCTGCCGACCAAAACGCTGGACGACGGAACCGTATCTCAAGTCACCATTGTCCCGTTCTATGATCGCACAGGCCTGATCAATGAAACACTCGGCACACTGAACACCGCCCTGACCGACGAGATCCTCGCGACGATCATCGTGGTATTGATCATGGTGTTCCACTTGCGCAGTTCGCTGTTAATCTCGGGACTGCTGCCGCTGGCGGTGCTCATGGCCTTCATCGGTATGAAGCTGTTCCATGTCGATGCCAACATCGTCGCACTTTCCGGTATCGCCATCGCCATCGGTACGATCGTCGACATGGGAATTGTCATCTGCGAGAATATCCTGAAACACCTTGATGATTTACCACCCGGTCAAAGTCGACTACGCTCCATCTTCAATGCGACCAAAGAGGTCGGCGGTGCGGTCACGACGGCCATCGCCACCACGGTCGTCAGTTTCCTTCCGGTTTTCACCATGATCGGGCCCGAAGGAAAACTGTTCAAGCCGCTCGCATACACGAAGACATTCGCCCTGATCGCCTCGGTGGTCATTGCGCTGACTATCATTCCCGCTTTGGCACATCTGATATTCGGCACGCGGCTGCGCGGACGGCGGAGCGACATTGGGGGAGCCCTCCTCATACTCGCCGGCTTGCTGGTTGCCGCGATTGGTGCGATGTGGGTCGGCCTGGCGGTGACCCTGTTCGGCATCTTCCATTTCCTCCGCCGCTGGCTGCCGCCGCGTATTGACAAGCACTCGTCGATATTTGCCAATTATACCATTGCCGTGATCGTTGCCATTGTCCTGAGCGCCCACTGGCTGCCGCTCGGACCGGGACGCAGTCTGCTGTCGAACTCGCTGTTCGTCCTGATCACACTCGGTTCGATTCTGCTGATCATTCACCTCTTCCGACGCTACTATGAACCGATCCTGCGCTGGTGTCTTGACCACAAAGCCGCCTTTCTCACGATACCGTTGATTCTGATTCTTCTGGGCGGCTGTATCTGGCTCGGATTCGATTCAGTCTTTGGATTTATACCTGATACGCTCTCCGCGGTCGGAATCCCCGAACGCTGGACACGGGGCAACGCACTGTACACGTCGTTGTCACACGAATTCCCCGGTTTGGGTAAGGAGTTCATGCCACCGCTCGATGAAGGGGCGTTTCTGCTGATGCCGACCACCATGCCACACGCATCGATCGGTGAAGCGTACGACGTCCTGCAAAAGCAGGACATGGCCATCAGCGCCATCCCCGAGGTTGAATCGGTGGTCGGTAAAATCGGACGTGTCGATAGTCCGCTTGATCCGGCGCCGATCTCGATGGTCGAGACGGTCATCAATTACAAATCGGAGTACATCACTGATGAGAGCGGTCGCATCCTGCGCTTTCGCTATGACCACGATGCCGAGGAGTACGCCCGCGATAAGCAGGGTGATTTGATTCCAGACTCTGACGGCGAACCATATCGCAATTGGCGCGAGCACATCGAATCCCCCGACGATATCTGGGATGAAATCGTCTCGGCGTCGAAGATCCTCGGCACCACCTCGGCGCCCAAACTGCAGCCGATCGAAACACGTCTGGTCATGCTCCAGACCGGCATGCGGGCGCCGATGGGCATCAAAGTTCGCGGCCCTGATCTCGAGACGATTGAAACCGTCGGTCTCGAAATCGAACAATTGCTCAAGCAGGTCCCATCCGTCAAGCCGGCCACCGTGCTCGCCGACCGCATTGTCGGAAAACCGTATCTGGAAATCGATATCGACCGGATGGCCATCGGCCGCTATGGGCTACACATCCGCGACGTACAGGATGTCATCGAGACCGCCATCGGTGGCAAACCGATTACGACGACCGTTGAAGGACGGGAACGGTACAACGTGCGTATCCGCTATCAGCGCGAACGCCGCAACCAAATCGAGGAACTGGAGCGGGTGTTGATCGCCGGCAGCAACGGTGTTCAGGTGCCGTTGTCGGAAGTCACCGATATCGAGTACGTCCGTGGTCCGCAGGTGATCAAAAGTGAAAACACCTTTCTGACCGGCTACGTCGTGTTCGACCGCCAATCCGGGATGGCTGAAGTCGAAGTCGTGGAACAGGCGCGCCGTTTCCTCGAAGAGAAACGCGAATCGGGTGAGTTTGTCGTCCCGGCCGGTGTCAGCTACGAATTCTCCGGCAGCTACGAAAACCAGGTACGTTCAGAAAAGAAGCTGATGGTGGTGCTGCCGCTGGCGTTGTTCATTATCTTTGTCATCCTCTATTTCCAATTTCGCTCGGTTTCGACGACGATGATGGTCTTTTCCGGTGTCTTCGTCGCCTGGGCCGGGGGATTCCTGATGATCTGGTTGTATGGCCAGTCGTGGTTCATGGACTTCAGTTTCCTCGGAGCCAATCTGCGCGATCTGTTTCAGATGCACACCATTAACCTCTCGGTTGCCGTTTGGGTGGGCTTCCTGGCGCTGTTCGGAATCGCCACCGATGACGGTGTGATCCTGGCCACATATCTGAAGCAATCGTTCGAACGCAATGTCCCGCAGACTGTGGGGGAAATCCGTGAAGCCACGGTCGAGGCGGGCAAGCGGCGGATCCGTCCCTGCCTCATGACCACCGCCACCACACTGATCGCCCTGATTCCGATTCTGACGTCGACCGGGCGCGGCGCTGACGTGATGGTGCCGATGGCAATACCATCATTTGGGGGGATGACTGTCGTATTGATTACTGTTTTTGTCGTACCAACGCTTTATGCGGCGTTGGCCGAATGGAAACTGAAACGTTCACTCATAACTCAGCAATCCACGTAAGGAGGACTTTCGTGCGGACATTCAAAACACTCACCACTGGTCTGATCACCGTCGCCGCAGTTGCGCTGCTCATCGGCTGCGGTGGAGACCAATCGCAAACTGAAACGACGACACAAGAGCAGTCGCAGCCCGCGACCCAGACACAGACCGCCGAGGCCACCAGCGCTAAGGCGTATCCGCTCGACTACTGCATCGTGTCCGGTGAAAAGCTGGGCAGCATGGGCGATCCGGTGGTCAAGACCTATCAGGGCCGCGAAGTGAAGTTCTGCTGCCAGATGTGTGTCCCGGACTTCGAGTCCAATGTCGTCATGTACCTGGCGAAAATCGACTCGGCCGCCGCTGGAACGACCGATATGCCGGGCCACGAAGGACACGACCATAGCGGCGATGGCCAGGATCATGATCACAGCGGCCACGACCACAGCCATGGCGGTTGAGTGGTAAGCTGAACTGAGTTCTGATGGATTCCATCGTCGTAGGGGCGCACGGATGTGCGCCCGCTCGGTTACTGGTCGTCAGGCTAGTCACTGCCGACTTAGTCCTTCCACAAAAACGCTCCCGATTCGGGAGCGTTTTTCTTTTGCCAGCGTGAAGCCCGACTCCGCTTGTGAGATCGCGTACCAACAACGTACATTTACCGGTGAATCGAAATCATCTGTTCATGGAGGGAACTGATATGAAACGGATCATGGTCACGTTGATGCTCGGCCTCCTGTGGATCGTGCCCGTCGTCGCCGATGCACCCAATCCGGAGGTCACCGACACA
>WJJR01000490.1 GCA_014729565.1 Candidatus Zixiibacteriota bacterium
CTCCGGCGCCAAGGCAGTGCTGGCGAAGTCGTTCGCCCGGATCTTCTTCCGTAATGCCATCAATGTCGGCCTGCCGGCGATTGAAGTCGACACGACCGGTATCGAGGAAGGCGACGAGCTGTCGATCGATTTCGAGCAGGGCAAACTGGTCGACCACACCAAGGGTATCGAGCGCGACTTCGAGCCACTGCCCCCGATCATGACGGAGATTCTTGCCGACGGTGGCCTCATACCGCATCTTAAGAAACATGGGGATTTCCATTTGCCATCGTGAGGTGAGTGGTGTTTCCGCGTGATCCGAAATCGCGCATCCTGGCCATTATCCATATTGCGTTGATTATCGCGCTGTGGCTGATTCCCACCTTCGCTTACAATTCGCTACCGGACCGCATCCCCGTGCATTTCAATCTCGACGGCCAGCCCGACCGTTGGGAGGACAAATCGGGCTGGACCCTGTACATGCTCCCCGCCGTGTGGACCGTGATCGGCGGCTTGATCTTCGTTCTCCTGCGGTATCGCCGCGCGTTCAACTATCCGCAAAAAGACGAAATCAGCAAATTGCCCGAGCAATATCAGACACCGGTTCACATCCTCAACCGTCAGTTTATTCTTGCGGTCTTCGTCGTGATCGGTGCGATGTTCGTCTACCTCGAATACGCGATTGTCGACAGCGCGCAGACGGCCACTTCCTCAGTCAGCCTGCTCGCCGTGTTCGGTCCGATGGGACTGACGCTGGTATTGCTCGTCGCCTACCTGATTCGTGTGCGTGGAGTGGCAAAAGAGGCGATCGCCGCCGCGAAGCGGGAGAGCTGGTAAGCGTGAACAACGTTATGATCCCGTAGCAAATCCGCCCTCTCTCACGTATCATCCCGATATGGCCAACGACTACAACAAGCTGACACCGGATGACATCGACGTTTTTCGCTCGATCTGCGGCGACGAGAATGTCATCATCGATCAAGCCGAACTCGATATCCACGCCTCCGACGAAACCGAAGACTTCAAGTATCCTCCCGAAGTGGTGCTCATCCCCGGTTCAACCGAGGAGATTCAGGCGATCATGAAGCATTGCACCAAACGCCGTATCGCGGTGACACCGCGCGGCGGGGGAACAGGACTGTCGGGCGGTGCGCTGCCGGTGTATGGAGGCGTGTCCCTGTCGATCAAACGGTTCAATAAGATCCTTGAGATCGATGTCAACAACCTCATGATCGTGGTTCAGCCCGGTGTCATTACCCAAGTCTTGCAGGAAGCTGTCGAGGAACTGGGTTTGTTTTATCCGCCCGACCCGGCCAGCCGGGGATCGTGTTTCATCGGCGGCAATGTGGCCGAATGCGCCGGCGGGCCGCGTGCGCTCAAGTACGGCGTCACCAAAGACTACGTGCTCGGCATCGAAGCGGTGTTGCCCAACGGTGAAACGATCCGCTGGGGTGGCAAACTGCTGAAGAACGTGACCGGTTACAATCTCGCACAATTGCTTGTTGGGTCCGAAGGCACACTGGCGATCATCACCGAAATCACACTCAAGTTGATTCCGTTGCCCAAAGAACGTCTGTGTCTTGTGGCGCCGTTTGATGAGGGAGAAGCGGCGGCCCGTGCACTGACCAAGATTTTCATGGCACGACTTACGCCATCGGCCGCCGAGTACCTCGAAGGTAACGCTGTCCGTTGTGCGGAAGAGAAGTTTGGTAAATCGTTCCCGCAATCCGATGCCGAGGCGCATCTCCTGTTGGAACTCGATGGCAATGAACGCGCACTGCTCGAACGCGATGTCGAAACTGTCGGTGAGATTTGCCTCGAAGAGGGCGCACGCGACGTGTTGCTCGCTGATGATCAAGCCAAGATGGACGAGTTGTGGATGATGCGCCGTGGCATCGGCGAGGCGGTGAAGTCGGTGTCGGTCTACAAAGAAGAAGACACGGTGGTTCCCCGCGCCCGGCTGCCGGAATTGGTTGGAGTGGTCCGGGAGATTTGCGATAAACACAAGATCGACGCCATCACCTACGGCCACGCCGGCGACGGGAACCTGCATGTCAACATCCTCAAGCGCGATCTGAGCGACGAGGAGTGGAGCAATCGTCTCCCCGGTGCAATTACCGAGCTGTTTGAACGCGTCGTCGCCATGGGCGGCACGATCTCCGGAGAGCACGGGATCGGTTGGGTGCAGAAGCGGTACCTGCCGATCGCAGTGGGCCCCTCGGAGCTGGATCTGATGCGCCGTCTCAAAGACGCATTCGACCCGGCCGGCATTCTCAATCCCGGGAAATTGCTACCGGACCCGGAGTGAGTCGCGTATACTCCCTCCGGCAAAAATGTCCTGATACGTCAAGCCGTCAACGAGCAACACAGAGAAGCCTCCCATGCCGATGTTCGAAAAGCACTTTACTGTCGAAGAAGCCAACGAGTTGTTGCCCCACGTCGCTTCGGTGTTCGAGAGGGTCCATTCAATCCGTGAAGAATTGGGACAGGTGAAAGAGCATCTGGGAGAGCTGCATCAGGCGGTCCCCGGCAACGGCGGCAGTGAGAAGGGCGCCGAGCTGGTAACCAAATCCGAAATCATTGCCCAGTTGATCGCCGGTTTGCAGGAAAAGGGCATTCAGGTCAAAGACATCGACATCGGTCTGGTCGACTTCCCCCACATGCGCGACGCCAAAGAGGTGTTCCTCTGCTGGAAACTCGGCGAGAAATCAATCGGCTTCTGGCACGACATCGAAACCGGCTACCGCGGCCGGCAACCACTGTAGGGGGGGTGGTTCTCCTAGGTGCTGCGAAGCAGCACCTAGGAGGTTCACCCACCATTACCGCCGGTGATAAGAATCGTTGGGTGAACCTC
>WJJR01000491.1 GCA_014729565.1 Candidatus Zixiibacteriota bacterium
CCCGAAGCCTTGATCGAAGATCTCAACAAACGCCTCGCGGGGCTGTCGCCCAAGTTCCTGGTCGAGTTCCTGCGGGAGTCCGGGGAGAAAATCCCAACACTGGCACAATTCGAGCAGGTTAAGGAGAAGCAACAGGAGAAGTCACAGTCGCGCGGACAGGAGTCACGACGCGGGGGACGCGGACGGTCGTCGGGACGTCGCCGCGGCGGACGCGGGCGCGGACGCAGCCGCGACAACCAATCCCAGGCGAAATCGGGCGAAAGCAAATCCGAGAAGAAGTCCCAATCTCAATCCAACGATAAATCGACCAAAGACGCCAGCGGCGGCGGGAAGTCACGCAAGAATCGGCGCGGCTTTTTCCGCAAACGTCGCGGCGGACGCAACAAAAAGAACCAATCACAAAACAAACAGAAATCCTCAGACAGTCCGTAGGGCGGATGCGCTCAGCGTCCGGTTCCACATACATTAATCTCGAAGGACAAGCTGCAACGTTTACCTTCGCGTTCCCGACCGCGCATCCGCCGTTGCGCCTCGGCGTGTACGCGGACGGTTATGATTGTGCGGGATCTATCGGATGGTGTCTGGTTTCAGCGGCCATTGTCATCCTGAGCAAAGCGAAGGATCTTCCTTTTCGTCCGCCCACGCAACCGAGCCAAAAAGCAGATCCCTCGTTTCACTCGGGATGACATAACCAGATGATGTCAATAACCAATCACCACCTACGACGATGCCTTCGGCGGCACGTAGTAGATCATCTCTTTTAATTCCTGAATTTCCGTGTCCTTGCCTTCCGCGTCCACCTTGAGCAAATCACGTGATGACAGGAATGCGACCAGATTCGTTCCGTCGATAATCGGCAGGTGCCGGCAATTGGCGGCGCTCATCGTGGTGAGACAAGCCTTATGATCATCATCGATGTTCGCAGTCACCAGCTTTGTGGACATGACCTCGGAGACTTTCACGGCATCCATGTCGAGTTGCTCGATGATCACACGGCGCATCAGATCCCGTTCAGAGAAGACCCCGACCAGTCGTCCATTATCCAAAACCGGCAGCGCGCCGACATTGTAATCAACCATCGCCCGCACTGCCTGCCGGACGGTATCGTCGGCGCTGATCCAATAGAGTGATCGCTTATCGTCGATGATCTTTCTGATCGCCACCATATGACCTCCCCGAAGCCTTCGCAAAGTGACCGCAATCGGTTGCCTGCGACCAAGGTAGACAGATCTCCCACCCGGTCAAGAATAGTCGCGCTTCCCGAATTATAACCATTCCAGTTTACTTTGTCCAACCTCAACGCCCCGAATGACGTACGCTCATGTGAACGGTTGGCAAGATCTGTCGGGGCACGACAACGGTGATTCGACCGGCAGATGAACGGATGTGACATGCTGCTGAATCGACGAAGTGAATACGCCATCCTGGGACTCATCGCCCTGGCCAGGAAGTCCGCCAACGGCGAATCGAGCGGGTACTGGGACGTTGGCGAAATCGCCGCCGACGCTTCCGTGCCGCCGAATCTGCTGCGTGTCCTCTTCTATCGGCTGGCCAAAGATGGGTTGCTTCGGTCGCAACGTGGCGTGCGCGGTGGGTTCGTCCTGGGACGATCCCCGGAGCGGATCACCGTCAAAGACATTGTCGAATCGGTCCAGGGACCGATCAGTCCGTTCTCGTGCGTGTCGACCGACGATGATCCCGATGATTGCGACCGTTACGACTCGTGTGAATTGTATGGTGTGTTGCGGCGTGTCCGCAATCGCGTGGTCGAGGAGTTGGAACGTAACTCACTGGCCGATCTGGTTGCCGTCAAGCAGCAGGAATCCACATCATCGAAACGCGGGACATTTGCCGCATAGCGGAAGATTATGAAACGCGTTCAGACCCCGATATACATGGACCATCACGCGACCACACCGGTGGATCAGCGTGTGCTTGATGCCATGCTGCCATTCTTCACTGAGCAGTACGGCAACGCCGCATCAACGAGTCATGTCTTCGGCTGGACGGCGGACGAAGCGGTCGAACGTGCACGTCGACAAGTGGCCGAGGCAATCGGCGCCACACCACAGGAAATCGTGTTCACGTCCGGCGCGACCGAATCGAACAATCTCGCGATAAAGGGATTGTTGACAAACAGTAAGAGTGAGCGACCTCATCTTATCGTCAGTGCGATTGAACACCGTGCGGTACTCGATCCGGCACGACACCTCGCAGAGTCCGGTTGCGACCTCACGATCATCCCCGTGAACGAATCGGGAATTGTCAATCCGGGTGATATTGCTCGCGCGATGACTGACCGTACGGTGTTAATCTCGATCATGACGGCAAACAACGAAGTCGGGACGATTCAGCCGATCCGTGAGATTGGATGCATAGCACGCGAGCGCGGCGTGCTTTTCCATACCGACGCCGCCCAGGCAATCGGTCATATCCCCGTAAACGTTGACGACGAAAACATTGATTTGCTCTCGATCTCGGCGCACAAAGTGTACGGGCCAAAAGGCATCGGTGCTCTGTACATCCGTCGCCGCCGTCCGCGTATCCGTTTGAACGCCCAGATCGATGGGGGCGGCCACGAACGCAGATATCGGTCCGGCACACTGCCAGTACCGCTGATCGTCGGTTTGGGCACCGCAATGACAATCGCAGTCGAGTCGATGTCGACCGAGACGGTACGGCTTGCGGAACTGCGCGATCATTTGAAGACAGCACTGATGGAGCGCATCCCTGATGTCGTGCTCAACGGTGCCGAGAGTCCGCGCCTGCCGCACAATCTCAATCTGTCGTTCGCCGGGATGGACAGCGAGTCGGTGTTAACGGAAATGCGGGATATCGCCTTGTCGTCGGGCTCCGCCTGCTCGTCGGCCGAGCCGGAGGCCTCGCACGTCCTAAGGGCCCTGGGATACGATGAGGCCCGCGTGAAATCGTCCATCCGCTTCGGCCTGGGACGGGCGAATACCAGCGACGAAGTCGATTATGTCGTTGAACAACTTGTAGATACGGTGAACCGCTTGCGCCGGGCATCACCGCGCTATCGTGTCGATCAGCACCGGGAAGCCAATCACCTGACGACGATGGAACAATAGGTTTTAGACACTTGTTGAACAGAGTCCGAGGGAATTTAAACACAAACGGAGAGTGGCCCTCGCGATTGTAAGGAGCAGACATGGCGAACACTACGAATCAAACAACCGATCTGCCGATTGCCGGCCAGACGAACACTGAAGAGGGCGTCCAGTTGACCGACGCCGCAGCCAGTGAACTGAAGCGGCTGATCGAAACCCAGGATTTGCAGGATCATTTCCTGCGTGTGGGCGTGCAGGGGGGCGGATGCTCCGGGTTGATGTACAGCCTGCATTTCGACAACGAACTCGGCAAGTACGATAAGATGACCGAAGTGAAGGGCATCAAGGTCGTCGTGGACATGAAAAGCGCCTTGTATCTCAGCGGCACAACGATTGATTTTATTCAGTCGTTGACCGGCGGTGGTTTTAAGTTCAGCAACCCCAACGCATCGCGCTCGTGCGGTTGCGGTGAATCGTTCTCGGCCTGAGGATAGGTAGTCAGGAGACATCGGTCGATGCCGCTATTTGACCTTGAATCGTTCGCCGAAAACGGAATCCTGCGTGAGTCGACACTCCGCTCGGCGTTCGAATCCATGGACTGGGAACAGTTCCGTGACAAGTCGGTACACGTGCGCGGATGCGGCCAGGTTATGATCCCCACCTGGGCGTATCTCATGACCGCCGCCTACCTCTCACAGGTTGCGCGCAAGATCACCTACGGCGAAGAGCAGATGCCCATCCCTGTGTTTGTCCGCAAGGACGTGGAGGAACACATCAAGGGTGCGGGCAGCGAGGGGCCATCCTCCTAAGCGCGTATCCACGCCGGAAACACCGGGTCTGGAATACTCCCAGACGATAGATTATAACCAACATGGATGCTGGAACCACCACCGTCTCTCATCCCACAGGAGGACATGCATGCTGAAGAAGTGTGTATTGGCGATCGCGCTGGCCCTGCTGGCAACGAGCGTTGTCAGAGCTGAGCCACAAACCTATCAACTCGATCAGGCTCATTCGAGTGTCGGATTCTGCGTTCGGCACATGGCGATTAGTAAGGTCTGCGGGAAGTTCAACGAATTTGAAGGTAGCTTCACCGTTGATCCCAAAGACAGTTCAAGCTGGTCATGCCAGGCGATCATTCAAACGGCCAGTATCGATACCGACAACCAGAAGCGCGACGAGCACCTGCGCAGCGTTGACTTCTTCCAA
The DNA here is from genome assembly GCA_014729565.1 of Candidatus Zixiibacteriota bacterium. Classification (GTDB taxonomy): domain Bacteria; phylum Zixibacteria; class MSB-5A5; order WJJR01; family WJJR01; genus WJJR01. The sequence continues at coordinate 4,278 of WJJR01000491.1, forward strand.
GCCGATAGCTTTCCGACGATCACTTTCAATTCCACCAAGATCGAACCCAGGGGCGACGGCAAATTTGACGTCCACGGTAACCTGACCATCCGTGGCACCACCAAGCCCGTCACGCTTGAAGGCGAATTCGTTGGCAAGGTAAACGATCCCTGGGGCAACGAGCGCATGGGTTTCACCCTTAGCGGCGAAATCAACCGTATGGACTACGGTGTGAGCTGGGATAATGTGCTGGAGACCGGCGGCTTAGTCGTGTCACACAATGTGGATCTCAATATTGACGCTCAGGGTGTCAGGAAAACTGGCGAGTAGCACGTTCCTCCCCAAATGACAAGAAGTTGGCGAACCGGAAATGGACACTGAGCCATTTCCGGTTCTTTCTTTGACATTTGGCTGCCAATCCTCATTTTGGCCCCCGGAGTGACGCAGGATTGACAACGACCGGGGACCTATGACTTCCGCTGCCAAGTTTGACAAAGTTGCCGCCATCGATCTCGGGTCGAACAGCTTCCATCTGCTGGTAGCCCGCTTCGTCGACGGCCAGATCAACGTTCTGGATCGTCTCCGCCAACGGGTCCGTCTCGCCGCCGGGCTGGACAAAGACGATAATCTCACCGACGAGATTCAGACACGCGCCCTCGACTGCCTGCGCCAATTCGGGCAACATTTGGAACACACGCCCGCTCATCTGGTCCGCGCCGTTGGTACCAACACGCTTCGTCGGGCGGACAATGCCCCGGAGTTTCTCGCACAGGCGAGGGAGGCATTGGGACATCCGATTGAGATTATCTCCGGTCCGGAAGAAGCGCGTCTCATCTACCTCGGTGTCGCACGCAGTCTGGCCGCAGCATCCGATCGGCGGTTGGTCATCGACATTGGCGGTGGCAGTACCGAGTTGATATTGGGCGAACAGTATGAACCGCTCCGCGCCGATAGCCTCTACATCGGTTGTGTATCGCATACCATGCAGTATTTCCCCGATGGACGGATCCGCAAGTCCGATTTCGAAAGAGCCGAAATCCAGGCGCGGCTGGAGTTCAATACCATCGAACGGCGTTACCGGGACTACGGATGGGACGAAAGCATCGGTTCCTCGGGCACTATCCTCACCATCGACCATGTACTGCGCGAGAACGGGTGGAGCAAGCGTGGTATCACCAGCAAAGGACTACGCAAACTCCGCAAGGCTCTGATCGACGCGGGGCACGTAAACCGGTTGTCACTGCCCGGTATGCCGGAGGATCGTGCGGCGATCTTTCCCGGTGGGGTGGCGATTCTGATCGCCGCCTTTGACAGCCTCGGCATCAAGCAAATGACGTCGTCGGAAGGAGCGTTGCGCGAGGGATTGATCTTCGATCTGGTTGGCCGCTTCGAACACGAAGACGTGCGCGATCACACCATTCGCCGCTTTGCCGAGCGGTACCAGGTCGATATGGAGCAAGCCTCGCGGATCGAGCGGACCGCCGGCACGTTGCTCAAGCAGGTGGCCGATGTCTGGCAACTCGATCTTCAAGAAAGCAGCCGTTACCTCGATTGGGCGTCGCGGTTGCTGGAAATCGGCATATCACTGTCGTTCCGTGGCTACCAGAAGCACGGTGCCTACATCATCGAACACGCTGACATGCCCGGATTTTCTCAGGAAGACCAACGGTTCCTCGCAGCGCTCATCATGGGGCATCGTCGTAAGATGTCGGCTGCGTACTTCCGTCAGTTGCCGCCGGAGAAATCGCAACTCGCAATGAAGTTGTGTGTGTTGCTACGGTTAGCCGTCCGGTTACACCGTAGCCGTAGTCCGGAGCCGCTGCCCCGATTCAAATTCACGGTGTCCGACAAGCATTTGGAAATCGACTTCCCGGACGACTGGTTGCAGCAGCATCCGTTGACGGTGGCGGATTTGGAAGATGAGCACAACCGGCTTCAGGCGGTCGGTTTGGAGCTGAGTGTGCGCTGAATCGTGTAGCGTTCGAGTAAACGCTCCTGTGTGGGGCGCCGCTCCTCGCCGTCGCGGGGCGCGCCGCGATGGTACTGCCCCTCGCGATCCAGCGTCCACGCCTGGCAGTTGTCTTCGAGCGGAATGGTCAACGCTTCTTCATAGACGCGTTCCCGCAACTCAGGATCGTCGATCGGGAAACACGATTCCATTCGCCGGTACAGATTGCGCGGCATCCAGTCGGCGCTCGCGCAGTACGTCACGCCTTTCCCGCCGGCGTGGAAGTAGAACGCGCGGCTGTGCTCCAAGAACCGTCCGAGAATCGAACGCACGCGAATGTTCTCGGAGACGCCGGGTATCCCCGGACGCAGGCAGCAAATTCCACGCACCACCAAATCGATCGAGACACCGGCTTGCGACGCCTCGTACAGCGCACGGATCACACGCGGCTCGCTGAGCGAATTCATCTTTGCCATGATCGCCGCCGACTGGCCGTCCCGCGCACGCTTCGTTTCGGCACGGATCAGTTGCAGCAATCCGTTTTCGAGCGTGAACGGCGCATGAAGGATCTTGTGTACGTCGCCGAAACGCCCCAGCCCGGTGAGCTGCATGAACAGTTTGTGCGTGTCCTGCCCGAGTTCCTCGTCACAGGTGAGCAAACTGAAATCGGTGTAGGCCAATGTCGTTTTGGCGTGGTAATTCCCGGTTCCCAGGTGCACGTAGAAGCGCAAGCGTTCGTGCTCCCGCCGCACGACCAAAACCATTTTCCCGTGCGTTTTGTAACCGACCACCCCATACACGACATTCGCGCCGGCTTCCTGCAGACGTGTGGCCAAATCGATATTCGCGGCTTCGTCGAAGCGCGCTCGTAACTCAACAATCGCGGTGACTTCTTTGCCGGTCCGTGCGGCGTCGATGAGGGCATCCACCGTCGAGGAATCACTGCCGGTGCGATAGAGCGTCTGCTTGATGGCCAGGACATTCGGATCACGGGCCGCCTGGCGCACGAGTTCCAGCACTGGGGTGAAACTCTGATACGGATGATGCAGCAACATGTCGGAATTGCGTATGCGTTCGAAAATATTGCTGTCTTTGTTCATGTTGGCCGGCATGCCCGGGATGAACGTCGGATACTTCAATTCGGGACGGTCGACCATGTCGTGGATTGCGACCATCCGGTGCATGTTCACCGGACCGTTGACCTGATACAGGTCATCCTGTTCGAGATGGAACTGGCGCAGGAGGAACTGCGTCATCTCCTCGCTGCAGTTTTCGGCCACCTCAAGCCGTACGGCGGCGGCGTAGTTGCGGCTGCGCAGTTCGCCCTTGAGCGCGTGGAGCAGGTCATCGACTTCTTCTTCGTCCACCCACAAATCGCTGTTGCGCGTGGCGCGGAACTGGTAACACCCCGTCACCGTCATGCCGGGGAACAACTCCTCAACGCGATCATGAATGACCGCCGAGAGGAGGACAAAATCGTACTGATTGCCCGAAATCTCCGTCGGCAGTTTGATCACACGCGGCAAACTGCGCGGGACCTGGACCACGGCGAATCGGCTGTGACGGCCGAACGCGTCGGTGCCCTTCAGCGACACGATGAAATTCAGGCTCTTATTGAGTATTCGCGGAAACGGATGCGCCGGATCGAGCCCCTTCGGCGTGACAACAGGGAAGACCTCGCCATGGAAGAATCCGTACACCCACTCCCGTTGCGACTCGGTCCATTCGTCACGTTTGAGAATGCGAATTCCCTCGTCGGCCAGTGCGGGGAGGATCTCCTCCTGGAGCACACGGTACTGCTCCGTCACCATCTCGTGCGCGACCACGCTGATCCGCTCGAGCAATTGCTGAGAGGTTAAGCCGTCCTGATCATCCTGCCCGAGCCCCAGTGCGACTTGTTCTTTGCGTCCGGCAACGCGAATCTCAAAAAACTCATCGAGATTGGTGCTGCAGATGGTGAGAAAGCGCAACTTCTCCAGAAGCGGCGTGTTTGGGTCTTTCGACAGATGCAGGACGCGTTTGTTGAATTCAAGAAAACTCAGTTCCCGATTGATATAGAGACTCGGATCATTCAAATCGACAGCACTGCCACCATTACCCACGTCGTCGACACGGGGTTGCTGCGCCATTCCCTGCCGCGTCGAGAGTTCCGATATTGTCGGATACGACGCGTGCGGATCGTTGGGATGGTGTGGTGTTTCTGTCACGATGACCACCGCCTCTTAACTGTTCTGTCCATCCTCGTCATTGCGGCTGAGTGCCCGCAAGACTTTGGGCGGGAAGAACCCGCGTAATGACATCTTGCCCGGCGCGGGATCACCTTCGAGCCAGATGACGCCGCCTTTCTTGACCACAAACCCGTCAGCGGCAGCGCGATCGTCGTGGATCAACCACGCCGCCAGTTCACCCATCCACGGTTCATGTCCTACTAACGCGACACGGCGGCCCGAAAGTTCCCGCAGCAACGCTGAACTCGGATCATCGGCCAACTGCGCGGTCGAGACCGACTCTCCGTGGACGAGGGGAATCAATAATTCCGCCGTTTCAACGGCGCGCAACAGCGGGCTGTGATACATCCGATCAAATGTTACGCCCAGCCGTGCCAGCCCCTCGACGGCAACGGCGAACGACTTCTTGCCATCGGGTGTGAGCGGCCGCAGAGCGTCTTCCATGTCGGCCGTGCGCGGCATTGCCTTCGCGTGTCGTACTAAATACAAATCCATACTCAAGCCAATCCTTCTATGCTCTGGCGACTCTTGGTCCAGGCCGATGCAGAGCGATCCGCCAGTTCGACCAGTTTGTGCTCTAATGTTTTACGGTACTCGGCCAGCGAATCGCGGAGGGGTGATTGGTTAATGTACCGTAATGTCATGGCCACGTCGTTCGCCTCACCCAACACCTTCTGGGCCGATTTCAACGGTTTGGCACTCTCACCCAGCCATTCGAGACAATAACGCAATCGGCGCGCACCGCGACGAAGCCGATGCAACTTCTGCAGATCCTGATGCGAGGACTCCACGGCATCGCCGCGCCGCAAGACCTGCCTGACGACTTTTGGAAGGACCATACGTGCGGTCGACATGGACAGTGGACGAAACGCTTCCAATGCCGTGATCATGCCCTCCAGGCGCGGGTGGTCGAGCGTGACCAACAACTCGCGACGTGCATCCTGGTGCAACTCACGCAACCACGAGTCGAATTCCCTGGGAGGGTCCAGTTCCAATAACAGCACGTCGATGTCCCGTACGGCCGAGGCGCGTCGTCGCAGCCAGCGCAGATCATCGCGCACCACATCGATTTGGGCTAAGACAAGCCAGGCGTCCAAACGCCGTGTGGCCACACGAACCTGATGCACCCCTTCCGGATCGCTGCCGTCGCGAGCGATGGGAATGTGGTCTTTCAAATGTGACAACCACGGTGCGAGTGGTATACTGGGTTCGGGCATAAGGAATTCGTCCCAATTGAAACCTACGATACGCGATGCAACGCGCTCCTGTGTTAACTCTGTGTCAAATCGACTCATCGTAGACGGAAACGTTGTGAATGTCAAATTGTGCCTCTTTGTAACTTCAAGTTAGCGAGCAGGATGACGGCCCTGAAGGGCAACTTGTTACGAATTGCACTTGTCTACGATCCGGCGACAACCCTATAATGGGCCTCTTCCGCGGGCTGTTTGGCTCGCGTAAGTGCGTTAAAAGCAATGAGCTAACTCACTTTAACTATATCGGGAACGGCTGCGCTCTCTGAATGCTCCGATCACCTGACTCAGGCACTTTCATGATGCACTCAGATGGGTTCACAGCTCTTGGATTGTAGTTCACACCGAACGAGGGGTCTATGAATCTACCGATCTCGCTTGGGTTGCTGGCAGTCATATTAGGACTGATGGGGGTGGTCTTCGCCTTCATTCTCTACGCCAGTGTCGTCCGTAAACCAGTGGGAACTGAGAAGATGCGCGAATTGGCCGAGGCCATTCAGACCGGCGCCATGGCGTTCCTCAGGGCTGAGTATTCAATGCTGGTCATATTCGTCCTGATTGTGGCCGCACTGCTGGCTTGGGGCATTGGTTGGAAGACGTCGGTCGCATTTCTGTCCGGCGCTCTTTGTTCGGTCATGGCCGGATTTTTCGGTATGAAGTCCGCGACCAAGGCCAATGTCCGCACCACCGAAGCTGCCCGCTCCGAAGGCCAGGCGGCCGCACTGCTGGTGTCGTTCAATGGCGGCGCTGTCATGGGAATGGCCGTGGCGAGTCTTGGGCTACTCGGTGTTGGTTTGTTTTACCATCTCTATGGTAATCCGGGCACGGCCCAAATCATCAACGGGTTTGCGATGGGCGCCTCGTCGATTGCGCTCTTTGCCCGTGTCGGTGGCGGCATTTACACGAAGGCCGCCGACGTGGGCGCGGATTTGGTCGGTAAGGTCGAAGCCGGAATTCCCGAAGACGATCCCCGTAACCCCGGTGTGATCGCTGACAATGTCGGTGACAACGTGGGCGACGTGGCCGGTATGGGCGCTGACATCTTTGAGTCGTATGTCGGCTCGATGATCGCGACCGTGGCGATTGCCGCAACGATGCTCACCACTGATCTGAATGCGCTCGCCGTCGGCAATATCCTCGCTGAGACCGTCCGTACGCACTTGATGGGTCTGCCGCTGTATATGGCGATGATCGGGATCATTTCTTCGCTGCTGGGCATTGGCTCGATGTACATCCTCAAGACCATTTCGCCGGCCGCGGCGTTACGATATTCAACGTTCATTGCGGCGGCGTTATTCCTGATCGGGACCTATCTGTTGATTTCATCCCTGGGGATCTCCAACGGTGTTTTCTGGGCGGTCTTACTCGGCACACTCGGCGGGATTTCGATCGGGTTGATTACCGAGTACTACACCGGCGCGGCGCCGATCCGCCACATCGCGCAGGAATCAAAGACCGGTCCCGCAACCAACATCATCTCCGGTCTTGCGGTCGGTTTCCAGTCGGTCGCTCTTCCGGTGCTGGTGATCTGTGTGATCATCTATGTTGCCAACCAGGTGGCGGGCCTGTATGGCATCGGTATCTCCGCCGTCGCGATGCTCGCGACCGTCGGCGTGACCATGTCGGTCGATGCCTACGGACCGATCGCCGACAACGCGGGCGGCATTTCCGAAATGGCGGGCCTGGGGCCGGATGTACGAACCATCACCGACAGCCTCGATGCCTTGGGCAACACCACCGCAGCCATTGGTAAGGGC
>WJJR01000492.1 GCA_014729565.1 Candidatus Zixiibacteriota bacterium
AGTGTCAGTAATCACACACATCGAAAGTGACTGTGCTCATTAAGGCAAGCTCATTTCGACGGGCTACTGTCAGGATATCCCCGACACCAATCTCCATTCCCTGATTGAGGACAGGAAAGGGCGTCCCCTCCCATCCTGCGTCGGACAGATTCCGCCAAACAAGTTGAGGGTTTAACGTCGCCCGTGCCACTGCAGATAATGTGCCTGGGTCGGCCAGAGCGTGTCACTCGGGATACGTTCGATGTCCGCAAGCCCAACAGTCGATACTACTAAACACATTACGCAAGTAAACATAAACCAAACAATGCATCGATATGGACTCATACACACCCTCCTATGTAATTGTTAATTGTCGTTAAAGTCATCGTATGACAGAACTGGTCGTTGTACATTGTTGCTTCGGCTTATCTGCCATATTTCTCGAAAGTGGAGGGAATCTACACGAACATACAATATGCTATTCCCATCTTGGGACCAAGCCGGGTATTGCGCCCAATGAGCTAGCATCCTGCGTGCTCCAGATTCGACGTCATACATCTCGAGATTTAGGGATGATGGACCAACAGTGTTGTGTCGTACGTAAGCAACCCGCCCACCCGTCCATGAAATAGCCGGACCTGATACATAGTCATGGCTCTGAGAAAAGCAAACAATCGTGTCGATTATGGAATGTGTCTGTAGAAGAATATTGCCGTCGGAATAGCAGATAACGTCACCATTGCGAGATGCTGTGGCATCGCGCGCTCCGGCAGCAACAAGCCGCATTTCGAGTGTCATGATATCGACTTCGTATATACCATAGCCTGCGTCGTATTCTCCTGACACAAGGACTTTGTCACACGCTCGCCAAGCAACAGAAAGGGCGCCGCCAGAGGGTCCTATAGGTGCAAGGATTGAATAGTCGGGACTGTGAGGGGAGATTGTGTTTAGTGCAATCAGTCGTACGTCTCCAAAGAATGAGCGATACGCTAATAAGTCACCGCAAGGAGACACGGCGCCTTCAAGGGCTTGTGTAACCACCAATGCCGGAACACTCGGTTCTTCACTATGGTGCCGATAAACGCCAGCGGGATTGTCGGAATCACCACCAAAGAAGAAGTATACATAATCATCTACCTTGGAGGTACTGAGATGTCTAATATATGGCGGGCGTGTGAATGTATCATCCCCATCGACGATGTTATCATTGCAGCCAGCGCATAGCGGTACGCATGCCACTGTCAGCAGGAGTAGGCGATAAGCTCTCCGAAGTCCTCGTGTGCGACGCACAACCTGTCCCTTCTCGATGTAGTGCAATGCCCAGATGTCAGTTACCTTTGACCCACGTACCACAGTATTCACTTGGTGTCAAGTCCATTCGACAGATCTCTGTCACTTCGACAGATCTCTGTCACAAAGTGACAGGAGGACATCAGCGTCATCCAATCGAAGACGTGAATGATCCTAATTGCTGGGTGGTCACTATCCACCTCCCATGTAAATCCTATCCATTCACTTCTGATAGAAGTCATCGTAAGTCAAAATCTGCTCGTGATTGCTGCCACGCACATTCGTGCACCAGAGTTCTCGAAAGTGAGCAGTATCTATGCTGACGTAGAGAATTCGCCCGTCTCGGACCCATGTGGGATAAAGTGCCTGCTCTGCCACGGTTCCTCGCTCCCGCGTTGAGGTGTTAACGATTTCCGAATCATAGTGGATGAACGGAGCCCCTCCATCGCTTGAACTCCAACGGCGAACATAGCCTATGTACTCGCCTGACCATGATATCATTGGATTGCGAACAGTGGATTGACCGGGCAACGAGTCGAAATCAATGAGTGTGTCAATATCGTTGCCCTCATGCAACAGCAGCAAAGGAGATGGAGCATGCAGAAGATCAGTCGTGTAGGCGATCGATTCTCCATCCAGTGATGCGGATCCGTCACGGCATGCGGCTTGAATGAGGTTGATTATCTCGGTATTGACATCAACCTGATAGACACCCCATCCAGAGCCTGGGTCACCGGTAAACAAAATTGTGTCACAGCCACGCCAGCGAACCGATACATGCCCGCCTGAGGGGCCGGTATCGACCAGCACAGAGGAATCAGGACACACGGAATCGTGGCTCGTTAAATCGAGTAAGCGTAGGTCGCCATAGAATGTTAAATACGCAAGTTCGTCCCCGCACGGAGACACCGCTCCTGCAATGGCATCTGTCACGACTATCTCAGGAGATTTGCGCGCAACCATATCGTAGCGGTAAATGCCCTGGGAAACGACCGTGTCTCCCCCGAAGAAGAAGTACACATAATCGTCAACATGCGATGTACTAAGGTACTGGATGTACGGAATAACACGGGGCGGATCGTCACCATCAATGCTTTTATCATTGCAGCCGCCTAACAAGAGCACGAACGCTACGACAAACCATAGAGCGCGATCAGCTCTCTGATGCTTTCGTATGGGAGGCACAACGTCTCCCTTCTCCAGTTGAAGCGATGCCCAAGTGTCAGTAATCACACACATCGAAAGTGACTGTGCTCATTAAGGCAAGCTCATTTCGACGGGCTACTGTCAGGATATCCCCGACACCAATCTCCATTCCCTGATTAAGGACAGGAAAGGGCGTCCCCTCTTGTCCTGCGTCGGACAGATTCCGCTAAACAAGTTGATGGTGTAACGTCGGTCTTCGTGCGGTTGTGACGAAGCCGTTTCTGCCTCGCTTGGTTCACCTTTCTCCGATACTCCTCCCGCAACTCGGTTTTGTTCCCGATCCGATGCACATACGCTGGAGTGAAGTTGTGCAGCGCCTGGTGCGTCCGCCGATGGCAATAATACTCCATGTACCGGGCAATGCTCAAGCAAGCGCCATGTTCCGACAGGTATCCCGCGGCGCTCTGGCAGTCAGGAGCACCCTCCACCGATTCTCTCATGACGTGCTTGAGCAGTAGTGAGCGGGGCTCCTGACACCGTGCCTGAATGTATCCTAACCACTGACGATGTCCCCATTGACAGAAACCCATTCTATCGTATCTTGTTATATGGCAGCAGTACTGATGCCCGTTGGGTTCCCCCAACCCGGCGTCGACATCTGGGACTGATACAGAATCGAGGAGTGTTCATGCGTCTGGACCATTTCCACCCGCGCACCATCGCCGTGTCTTTTGTTGCAGTCATCTGTATTGCGCTGTGCATGTCGGTTGTTCGGGCCCGGACCTCCGGCACCGGCAGCCAGGGTATTCAGACGGACCCGAGTGGTGTCGCGACTATCGTTCCATCGGATGTCGATACGCTCCGTGTGCTCAATCAAATCACATCCATCGGCGACACATTCGCCATCGATCTCCACGTCGCCAATGTCGACACCATCGGCGCCTATGCCATTCGGCTACGCTATGATCCTGCCGCCATCGAACCGCTGACCGATACGGTGCCCGACGCGGGCGATACTATCTACGCTCTCGAACTTGACCAGTTGCGCGGGACCGCGTTTGAGGAATTTGCCGGTTCGGTCAATGAGCCGGGTGTGATGACGATGCTGGCGGCAGATTTCGATTTGGATACGAATGAGGCATTAGCTCCTGGATCGGGGGGCAGTGCGAGAATCATGTGGCGTGTGCAAGCCACGGCCGATACCCAAACGACTCCGATTGCATTTGAGGTTCACCCTGACTTTCCGGAAACATTCAACGCGATCTCGGACTTCTACGGCGCCGAACTCATCCGTCCGATCCTCAAAGATGGTTCGATCCGTATCCTCCCCGGCCCGTGCGATTGTCCACACCAGGCGGACCTTGACACCAGTGGTGTCATCGACGCGGTCGATCTGAATCTTCTGATCTACGCCATCTTCTTCAATGGCGCCGATCCGGTCGATCCGAGCTGCCCGACGTCGCGGGGTGACTGGAACTGCGACGGTGTCCTCGATGCCAGCGATTTGAATCTGCTGATCCGCGGCATCTTTTTCGTCCCCAGCCCACCCTGCAACCCCTGCGAGTAGGGCACAACGATATCTTTCCGCATCACAAAATGTGATGGCGGTCGCTTGGCGATGGTCCATATTGGGGCCGATGGCCAAGTCGCATTCAGCCGGCAAGTCGACCGTGTCTGCTCCGTCCATTCATCCGCGGTGGACGGAATCGGTTCAGTACGTCAAAGGCGTCGGTCCGAAGCGTGCCGAATCATTGAACGAACTCGGCATCGAGACCATGGCCGATCTGTTGATGCATCTGCCGCGACGGTATCTCGACCGATCCGACATGGTGCCGATCGCCAAGCTGGTGCCGGAACAACATGTCACTGTGGTGGGCAAAGTCGGGATGACCGGGATGCTGCGCGGACGCATGTCGCGTTTCGAGGTGGTCATCTCCGATGGGACCGGTGAGTTGACGCTCCTGTGGTTTAAGGGATGGCGGTACCTGGAGAAAGTGCTGAAGAAGGGTGCGCTGATCGCCGTCTCGGGGCAGGTACGCTACTACCACGGACTGCAAATGACGCATCCCGATTTCGAAGTCCTCGAGGACTGGGAGGCCGGCAACCTGACTCACACGGGACGCATCGTCCCGGTGTATCCATCGGGCGCCGAGTGGAGCCGGGCCGGACTCACGCCGCGTTCGATGCGGCGGCTGATCAAACCACTGGTCACCGATCCCGACAGCTTCACCGATTATCTTCCGTCGTCGATACGCGATGCCGAAGAGTTGCCGTCGTTGCCGTGGACACTGACCAACGCCCATTATCCGAATGAAATCAGCGACGCCGAACGCGCGCGCGACCGTCTGGCATTTGATGAGTTCTTCTTCCTGGAACTGACATTGGCGCGGCGGCGGCTGTTGATTGACAAGAAGGATGAAGGACGCGCGTGCGATTCAAGCGGACATCTCGCCAGGCAGTTGGTCGATGGGTTGCCGTTCACGCTGACCCCGGCACAAAAGCGCGTTATCAAAGAAATCACCGGCGATATCCGTTCAACGCGTCCGATGCGACGATTGTTGCAGGGCGATGTCGGCGCGGGGAAGACCGTCGTTGCGGCGGCGACGATGGCCTTGTGGGTGGAGAGTGGCGCACAAACCGCGCTGATGGTCCCAACCGAGATTCTGGCCGAACAGCATCTTCACACACTGACACGTCTCTTTGAACCATGCGGTATTCAACCGGTCCTGATGACCGGCTCGATCAAAGGTGCGGAACGACGCGAACGTCTGGAGATGATCGCCAACGGCACCGCGCGCGTGATCATTGGCACACACGCGTTGATCTCTGAAGGAACCGAGTTCCACGATCTCGGCATGGTCATAATCGATGAACAGCATCGGTTTGGTGTTGCAGAGCGGCAGCGCATTGTCAACAAAGGCACACGTCCCGATCTGCTGGTGATGACCGCCACGCCGATTCCGCGTACACTCGCGCTTACGCTGTACGGTGACCTCGATGTCTCGGTACTCAATCAGAAACCACCGCAGAAGGGCACGATTCGCACCGTATGGCGCACCGAAGATGCGCGCGACAAGATTTACGCGTACATCAACGATGCCGCCGGGCGGGGAGAGCTGGCGTATATCGTCTACCCACTGGTCGAGGTGTCGGAAAAGTCCGATCTCAAAGCCGCGACCACTGCATTCAAGGAACTGGAGCAACGATTCCCGAATCGTAACGTTGGTTTGGTTCACGGTCGTGTGAAACCACGGGACCGCCAGGCGGTGATGAACGATTTCTACGCGGGCAACCTGCACATCCTCGTCGCGACAACCGTGATCGAAGTCGGTGTCGATGCGCCGGCGGCGCGGTTGATGGTGATTGAAAACGCCGAACGATTTGGATTGTCGCAGTTGCATCAACTGCGCGGACGCATCGGTCGTGGTCCCGGCGAATCGATTTGTGTGCTGATGATCGGTCATGGCCCGACTCCGATTGCGCGCGAACGTGTCGAAGCGATGTGCCAGACCGACGACGGTTTCAAAATCGCCGAGGAAGACTTGCGCCTGCGCGGCCCCGGCGAATTCTTAGGCACGCGCCAAAGCGGTCTCCCCGAATTCACAATCGCCCACCTGGTACGCGACGCCCATCTGGTCGAACCCGCGCGCCAGGCAGCGTTTCACATCCTCGAAACCGATCCGGATCTGAAACATCCCGATCACAAACTGCTGCGCAGCGAATGGAAACGTCGGTATGGACAAAGGCAGCGGTTGTTGCAGGCGGGGTGAGATTGAAAAGAATATAGCCAAACGTGGCCCTGATGGCGTTTTGTGCCATCAGGGCTCGCATAACTCACGCATGAATCGTCAAGCACTTCCCGATTTCACAACGCCTTACCCCCGTGCAAGTGCGCGGGCACGTCGTGGAGATACTGATGTGCCTTTGGAGGTTG
>WJJR01000055.1 GCA_014729565.1 Candidatus Zixiibacteriota bacterium
CCCGGCATGCGGGAGCCCGACTGCCGCGCCTGAAGGAGCACACGCAGCTCGCGGCCGGATTGGTGGGCATCGCGCTTCAACTGGCTGGTTTCATTGCCCCACTCGACTTGTGCGCGTTCGCGGCCCGATGCCTGGAGTCGGACAAAGAGGCCGCCGACGTCGCGATCGCTCTCGAGCCAGACTTCCACCTGATCCTCGCGACGTTCCAGAATGACACGGCCTGCGTATGCTGCCGGTACGATCTTGCCGCCCGTGCCGACATCGGGACAATCAATTTCGGAGGCGTCACCGGTGATGATGCGGATCATATAGACGAGGTCGGCAACGGTCAGGGTCAGGCCATCGCAGTTCACGTCACTGGCAAGAATCTGAGCTTCACGGTATACCGAATCGAAGACGATGTCGCCATAGATGAAGAAGCGCGAGTAGAAGACGGCATCGGCGATCTCGTTGGGAATGCTATTGAGATTCATATCACCGCGATCGTCCTCGGGGGGGACGATGCATAACCGGCCTTCACAGAACTCGATCCGGCGCAGCACGGGACGCGTTTTCCCAACCACACAGGAGTCCGGCGCACCGTGGCTGACGAACAAGGTGTCTCCCGACCGGTCGGAAATCGTATTGTCCGCGCAATCGTAACTGCAGAAATCGACCGGGATGCATTGGCCGATGAATTGCCGATCCGGGGTGACATAGAATCGGAGCCCCGCGAGGGGTCCGCGCGGATAGAATCCGCTCTCCGGCGGATGCATCTGCTGGCCGTTGTCCATATCGGCAATGCCGGTGAGGCGCACCTGGCCCTCGATGCACGGCGGACAGGAGGCCGCATCGCCAACACGATAGGTAAAGTACTCCCAATCCTGAAGCGCCGAATCGGCGTACGCGCTGCGGATGGTCAGGGCGGTAGGATCGAAACAGATCAGAAAGTCAAACCCACCCATGCCCATGACATCATGGGCGCGTATTTTCATGACGGCTTCGCGGCCATTGAGCGACCTCACCGTGTCGACGCATATTCTGAACATACTGTCGGGGGGCTCGATTTGCACACAGACCGTCATGGTGTCGCGTGCTTTCGTGCCACACGCATCAGTGGCTTCGAAGATAAATCGGTAGCAGCCGGATGTGTCTGCGGTGAAGCAATGCGTGGCAATGATGGCCGTTGCACCGCTGCGGCCGCTGAAGGCCCCGGCGCCGGAAATCTTATGGAGCGCGAACGTCTGATTGACATTGTCGTCGTCGGCCATGACGTCGAAGCAAATCTGTGTCGGCGCGTCGAAGTAGGCGTTCTGCTCCACCTCCTCAATGTCCACCGTGGGCGGAACATTATCGCGGACGTCGGCGCACAGTCGTTTCACCGATGTCAGTCCGCACGAGTCTTCTGCTCGGATCTTGAAGCAATACGTTCCGGCGCTGTCGGCGTCGAAGCAGATCTCCCCGGTCGTCGTGCTGATCGTGCCATTCCCTGAATCAATCGCCACCTCCTGAATGTTGCCGTCGGGATCGGCGATCGACAGCGCGTCAAAGCACACCGAACCGTCCGCACACTTGATGACAGACACCAGATCGGGTCCGCTCACCAGCGGCGCGGTGTTGTAGCGTACGACCACAACCGTTGTATCGGCCGTACTGTTGCCGCAGACGTTGGTGGCGGTGGTGATGAGGCGGTAGCTGCCGGTGGTATCGGGAGTGAAGCAAATGATGCCGGTGGTTGCATCGACAGTCCCCAACGGTGTGACGTCAATGGTCCAGTCACTGGAGTCGGGGCCGAGTGTCATGTCGAAGCAGATTTCATCGGGGGTGCACAACCGGCGATGGAGGGTATCGGGTGTGTCGAGTTCCGGTGCGGCACTGGGGTCGGCCGTGAGGCACACATTGCGACTGTGTGTTAATCCGCAGGAATCGGTCGCGGTGATCGTAAAGCACTCGAATGATTCCAGATACACACAGACTTGGCCGTCGCGGATGATTCCCTTACTGGTTGTTACCGATGCGATGTTGCCTTCCGCATCGGATACGGTAAACGGATGACAGACGGTATCAGGTCCGCAGACGGGGACGGTCACCGCGGGTTCGGATTGAACGACCGGCGCCGTATTGAACACAATGTTGAGGCTGAGTGTATCGAAAGTTTCCGCACCGCATTCATCGACGGCCCGGAATACCCATTGATAGGAGCCGGGCACTGTGGGGGAAACACACAGCGTTTCACCGGTCCACGAGGCATCACCGAGGTCGATCGGAGCGCACTCCGTCAGATTGTCATCCGGATCGTCACAGGTGACCGGGACACAAATCTCCTCGCCGTCGCAGATGGTGAGTGTTCCAGGCTCCGGAATCTCCAACGTTGGGGGTTGATTGCCGTCAATGGTGACGGTCACGGTGCAGGTGTCGGCCGATCCGCACGAATCCGTCACGGTGATGACCGAGGTGTAGGTGCCGCTGGTATCTACCGGCAGGCAGAGTTCGACGGAGCCATTCGGTTGGAGTGACGTGGTTCCGTATGTTGCCGACGCGCCCGCCAGATCGCCGTCCGAATCGGTGACAGTCGCGTTTATGCAAATCGTTGTATCGTTGCAGATCGCCACCGCTGTGGCCGGTGGGCAGTCAATGTGTGGCGGATCGGTTGATTCAACGATGATCACCACGTAGCCGGTTTCGGCGCCGCACGTATCCGCGGCCACCACACCGGTTTCATAGATCCCTGGTGCTTCCACGGCTAAACAGACCGACGATGTCCCGAAATCAATCGTCGCGCCGTTCAGGCCGCTGAGGGTTTGTGGTGGACAGAAGCTCTCATCGACCGTGAACGGAACACACACCTCGCCCGGCAGACAGATCCTCGTAATCACGGTATCGGGCAACTCGGGTATCGGCTGCGGGTTGGGACCGGGCCCGGCTTCGACGCAGACCGTAACGGTGTCGGAGGCCCCACATATGTCGGTCACGACAATGCGTGCGCACACAACACTCAGCGCAACTGCCTCGATACACACTTGCCCGTTGTCATAAGATAGGAAATTGTCGAGGACCACGACGTCGTCGATATTGCCGTCCGGATCGCCCGTGGTGAAGTCGAAGCAAATGGTGTCACCCGGCTCGGCACTGCGTGTCAGTGACCCGGACACGTTGACGCTGGGAGCCGAGTTATAAGATATCGTGACAGCCGCGGCGCGGACTGTTTGCGCACCGCAGGAATCGGTCGCCGTTGCCGTGACCGAGTAGATGCCGGCCGTATCAGGGGAGAAACACAGTTCATCCATATTATAGACGCCGCCGGCTGAACCGTCGACGAGACATGTTGCCAGATTACCGTCTGGATCGCTGCACGATGCCGGTATGCACACGTCCTGCGGTCCGCAGAGGAAGATCGTCGTGTCGTAGAGTTGGACTGTCGGCGGCTGGTTCAGTACGACCGTGCCCTCAATGACACACGTGTCCGCAGCCCCACACTCGTCTGTGGCGATGATTTCTACTGCATAATCGCCGGCGCTCGACGCCGTGAAGCACACCTCTTCCTGGGAGTCGAGAACAGCTTGACGTTGCTGGACAGAACCGAAGCCGCTGATGGAGACGGTCGCCGGGGAATCGCCGGGATCGCTGACCACATACTGGAAGCAGATCAGATCGCCGGCACAATAGAAGTTGGTTTCGGGACCGGAACAGCTCACCGTCGGCGGTTCATTTATCGTTGCATTGACCGTCAGCAGCTTGGAGGTTCCGCCGCCGCAGAGATCGTCGGCCGTCAGTGTCAGTTCGGTCGAACCGCTTTCGGAGATCGCAACGCAGATGAGAGAGTCATCTGTGTTGAGAGTTCCGGGACCACTGAGAGTTAAGGTCAATGGCAATTGACTTGTGTGGTCGATGGAGAACGGTACGCAGACCGCACCCGGCTCGCAGAGGTCGAACGTCGAGGGGCCAAACGTGATTGTCGGTGTGCTGGGATTAACGAAGCGGACGCGCAGTGTGTCGAGCGCGGCGCGATTGCAGTCGTCCTCCGCACGGAAGACGACGTCGATCACCTCTTCAC
Organism: Candidatus Zixiibacteriota bacterium; assembly: GCA_014729565.1. Taxonomy (GTDB): domain Bacteria; phylum Zixibacteria; class MSB-5A5; order WJJR01; family WJJR01; genus WJJR01. The sequence continues at coordinate 4,034 of WJJR01000055.1, forward strand.
GCGGGGGAATGTAGCACCATTCGTTGCCCGAGAGAGTTCCCGGACCGTCCCACAGGACGAAGGCCGAGAGGTTGTCGTCGGGATCGACGGGCGTGATCGGCCCGAAGCAGAACTGACCGTCGCGACACACCGTGATCACGCTATCGGGAAGGCCGGTAATCTGCGGCGGACGGTTTATCTGTACGGTCAGCTTCGTGTGGCATGTTTCGGGAGGGCACTCGGCGTTCTCGATGACGGTGTAGACATCGTAGGTGCCACTCTCTTCGACATACAGGCAGATCTGTCC
>WJJR01000056.1 GCA_014729565.1 Candidatus Zixiibacteriota bacterium
CCCCCCTAAAGTATTACCCCACTTCAGTTCATGGAAGATACCAGACGACGCCAACCGGGCAAGCCTTTGCGAATCGTATACGATGGAGAGAGAACACTCGGGGATCAACGGCCGACCAATTCGATCGTGGCCGCCCCCGCGCCATTAATATCGATCAATCCATCACCCGCGCCGCAGACACCCTCCACGCGATGTTGGCTCAACAAATTGCGGTGGGTTTGAATGGGGAGTCCTTCGGTGTGGATCACACCGCCGGATCCGACAGCCAGGCTGAGACGGGCCGACAGGTATTCGGGGACGACTAATTTGATAGGCGAATGACTGGTCTTAATCTCCAGGCGGGCACGGCCGAATTCGTTGACCGTCATCTGCACACTCGAATTGTCGCCATACACTCGTGACGTCGCGCCGACCAGAGAGATTTCCTTCAGCGTAATCGGCGCCGACTCCGTTTCGATGAGCAGTGCGCCAACGAGTTCATTGACGACAATCGGTCCGAAGGAGTTCATCAATTCCAATGGTTCATCGGCCGCGGGGATTGCGTGGCGCACAGTCAGATCCGAGTAGGCGGTGCGGGCACTGATGCGCCCGCGCACGTCCTCGAGTTCGATACCAGTATAGTTGCCCCTGATGTCAACCTGGCGTGAGACATCCGCCACATTCACACGGCCAAACTCGGTGCGAATGCTAACATCCTGAAAGGGACCGTTCAGATCGAATTCGAAGTGGCGCGTATCAAAATCGAGATTCCATCCTTTGGGGACGGTCAGAATCAGTTCCAGCCGTACACCCCAGTCGGTGCCTTCCCACCGCGCGCCGCGTGGTGTCTGCACATCGATTCCCAGCACCGATCCGACCGGACGGATCAGCAGTTCGATTTCTTTGTCCAGTTCTTCGGCGATCTGGGCGGACCCGACCCGCAGGATCTTGTTGATTTCGATCATGACCGAATCGGTGGACTCGGCATTGATAATCACCTGGCCACCGAGATTCGGCGGTCCGGTCAAGCGAATCCCGTTGAGACCGTCGGTGCCGACCGTCTGCGCTTCCGCCACCAGGTATCGTCCACCACCCAGTGTCTGCACACGGTCTGAACTCGAGACGGCCGATAGCTCCGACATCGACAGACACGCGATAATCACTGCGGCGAGGCCCACACCAACGATGGGTAGCAATTTCAGATGTCCGGCCATGTCTCTCATTGTCGATTCCTGGTCGTCTTTTCAGAATACGGATGGTGCGGTCAGCAGGTTCCTTCTTTGTGATGGAGACGGTCCATCAGCAGGGCTCCCGCTACCGACGCGTTGAGCGATTCGACCCCATGATGCATCGCGATTGTCAAACGCGACACACCTTTCCGTGGCCAGGCGCTGTTTAAACCCGCGGTTTCCCCGCCGATCACCGCCACCCAGCCATCCGAGACGGCTCCGTCGATCTCATCCGCTCCCTCGGGATCGGCCAGCACAATGTGCAATCCCCAGCCTTGCGAGAGCTCCAGGAAATCGACTACGCCGATATCGGCGTAGACGGGGATGCGGAAGAGCGCACCGGCGGTCGAGCGTACGACTTTGGCGTTGGTGACGTCGACCGAGTTCTTCCCGATCACGATGAGATGCAATCCCAATCCTGCCGCTGTCCGAATCAGGCTGCCGAGATTGCCGGGATCGGAAATGGCATCGCAAAACAGCACTCGTTTGGGCGTCTCGCGGGCCAATGCGTCGATTGATCGAGGCGACCACTTGACGATGGCCACGACTCCTGCGCTGTGGACCGTGTCGGAGAGTTTTGCAAATGACTTTGAATCGGTGGAGTAGAGTGGGATGTTCTGGTTGGTCGCACGCCGCAAAGACTGCTCAACGGCGCCGGTTCCTTCAGGCTCAGCGGCCACAATTCCTATAATTGAGCAATCCGTATCGAGTGCCTCGCCAATCGACCGGACACCCTCCACGAGGATTTGACCGGCCTCCTGGCGCCCCTTCCGTGATGCCAACTTGCTCCACGTCGACAACTTGCGTTTGGACAAGGGCTCCCAGTTGAGCGTTTCAGACGAAGATGTAGTCATCGCAGGTCCACCACAGCAGGCAATATGGCCTTAAGGCGGCTGAATTGTCAAAACTCCAAACGACCAATCGCCGCTCATGCGGTTTCGCCGGGAATTGCGTACCATTGGGCTATGCTGCGAATTGGCGAGGCCCGTTTGGCGTTGTGGAAGGAGATCTGGCGGCTGGCGTGGCCGATCGCCGGAACCAACCTTCTGCTCCGCGGTGCGGTGATTGTCGATACGGCCATGGTTGGCCGGCTCGGCGCCGCACCGCTGGCCGGTTTGGGCATCGCCCAGATTCCCCTTTTCTTGTCGATGGCGGTGATGCGCGGCATGGGGGTGGGCGGCCAAATCCTGGTTGCCTATCACACCGGTGCACAAGAGCCCGAACGTCGTCTGAAAGTCGCGCGGGCCGTCGTCGTCATCTCGTCGGTGGTTGCCGTTTTGGTGGCGGTCATCCTCTGGTTGATCTCACCGCTGCTCTGCCGGCTGATGGGCGCCAATGAGGCCATGACGGTCCATGCGCTCAAGTACCTGAACATCTACTACATCGTCTTCATCTTCTCCGGTTTGTTTTACGTGTTCTCATCGATCTTCCAGGGAGCCGGGGATTCGCGCACGCCGCTGTATGTGACACTTGGGGTCAACGCTTGCCACGTGTTCATCTCGTATGTGACCATCTTTGGGAAACTTGGATTTTTCGAGCAGGGTGTGGCCGGGGCGGCGTGGAGCCTCGGTGTGTCGGAAATGCTGGGAACCGTCGTGCTCGCCACGATTGCCGCCCGTCGCGGCTTGTGGCAGCCGGGGATTCGAAAGTTTTCACTGGGGGCGATCCGTGCGGTGATGCGGCTCGGCGGCCCGACGGTCGGCGAACGATTGATCGTTAACGG
>WJJR01000493.1 GCA_014729565.1 Candidatus Zixiibacteriota bacterium
ATCCCCTTGTGCTGCGAGGCCACGACCTCGACGACTTTGACACCGAGGCGTTGCGCCAGCTTCTCGGCATCGACAGACAAGCCCAAACGGCGCGCCTCGTCGCCCATGGTCAACGCGACCGCCACCGGATGTCCCAAATCGATAATCTGACTGACGAGATACAGGTGACGTGAGAGATTGGTCACGTCAACGACACAGACAATGGCCTGCGGCGGACCGTCGGCACCCGTGCCGGCAAGCCATTCCGACGCGACCGCCTCGTCTGGCGAGCGCGGAATGAGCGAATAGGTTCCGGGAAGATCGCTGATTTCGAATGCGACGTCACCGGTGGGGCAGATGCCGGTGCGCTTTTCGACCGTGACGCCGGGGTAATTGGCAACCTTCTGCCGCAATCCGGTCAACGCATTGAACAGCGTGGTCTTACCGGAGTTGGGGTTGCCGACGAGGGCGACGTGGTAGGCTTTCTGAGAAGTGGTCGGGGCGGAGCGCACGGCCATGTCTGGGACGCCTCCTTCAGGTGCCCTGATGCGGCCCCGGACCGTCGGACTCGACGCTGACGATGATCGCATCAGCTTCGGACCGGCGCAACGAGAGCAGGAAGCCCTCAACCTCTATCTCAATCGGATCGCCCCACGGCGCGGACCGGAGGTATCGTACCTCCGCTCCCCGCACGAGGCCGATTTCGAGCATATTCAAAGCCAATGATGGTTCGGCCGTGATCTCGAGCACATGGCCCGATTGGCCCGGATAGAGCTGAGACAATGCCCGGACGGTACTGCTCATGGCATTGTATTCATCGATGTCAGCGCTGTGCAGGGTCGTTTCATGGGCGCTTATATCGATGCCTTCGACTGGTTGAGTCAACAGTGGCATGTCATTAAGCGGCTTGGCACTCGCGGCACAGCCCGTAGATTTCCAGCTTATGATGCTGCGGCGTGAAGCCGTACTTGCGCGCGATCGATTTCTGGCTCTTGTCCACCGCACGGCTGGTGAATTCGATCGTCTCCCCACACAACGTACAAATCAGGTGGTAATGGTTCTGGAAATTGAAATTGTAGTTGTGATCATAGCGTGTGACACCGTCGCCAAAGTTCACTTCCTGTGCTAAGTTGGCTGCTGTCAACAGCTTGAGGGTCCGGTAGACGGTTGAGTAGCCGATCTTCAAGCCACGCCGCCGCACGATCGCATACACGTCGTCGCAGGATACGTGCTGCGTGTTATTGAGGAAAATGTCGACGACCGTGTTGCGTTGAGCCGATCGCTTCAAACCCCGCCGGCGAATAAACTCATCGAACAGCTTGCGCTGTTTGGCGATGGAGTCCTCGGAGACTTCCTTCATCGGCTCACCTCCATGTTCGAGAGTGTACTGCGTAATGAGTCCAACCTGACATCCATATTCACCTTCCTTGTCATCTACGCAAACAGACCCCTTCCAGTCAACTTTTTTCGGGACCTCCCTGTGAGGGTATCAACTGGTTTTGACATTTGGAGTTAGGAATCATTAGGTTTGCCTAACTGTGGGTCGTCTTTGGGCCTCTGCTTGGCTGATACCATCGAACGCCAGCCGGGATTGACAAGACGACGAGGTCGGGTATCTTTCAATGACGGCGCTGGTTGGTCTCCACCAACCCGAAAGGCCATTTCGTCCGGAGATAATCCTCAACGGGGAGCACACATGTCGCGCATCCTGCTTGCCACCCTCATGTTGGGTTGCCTGTTGGCGCCAACAACGAGCCTCCTGGCTCAGTTTCCACCCAGCAACTACATCGTCACCCCCTCGTTCCCCGGTCTGCAAAATGAAGAGCAGATCTTCCTCTGCCCCGATGACACCAATCGAGTCTTGATCAATCACCGCGACTTTCGATTGGGCTACCGTCAGATCGGGCTGGGACACGGAGTCGATGCTGTGGGCGGTTCGGTCGTCTGGACCTGGGAGGATACGCTCATTCACACCGACTATCAGGTCTACAACCGTCAGTCTGATCCCGTCATGACCGTCAACTCGAGTGGTGATTTGATCATCTGCCATCTCGACTACCAGACCAGCAGCGACTCCGACACCAGCCACATCGCCTTTATGGTCTCAAGCGATTGCGGCGACACGTGGAACGGACCATACACAGTGAGCGACACGATCGGTCCCTACTTCGAAGACAAGCAGTTCATTGCCTGCGACCGCACCGGCGGGCCCTATGATGGGAACATCTACGTGGGTTGGGCGCGGTTTACCAATACGATCAACATCAAATTTGCGCGGTCGACAACAAATGCCACCACGTGGGATGACATTGTCACGGTGGGACCGGCGACGTATGTCTCCTGTCTTGGTGGCACCCTCTATGCCGGGCAATTCACGCAGCCACTGGTTGGGAAGGACGGCGCAGTGTATGTGTTTTGGCAGGGCTGGGACGTCGACTCGCTGGGCGGAGACTGCGATCTCTATACGGCAATTCAGTATAACAAGTCGACTGATGGCGGTGTGACCTGGGAGGGAGCGCGCACGCTGAATCACGTTGACGGTTGGAGCAGTGTCGATGGCGGTGTCGATGTGTACAGTCAGCCGACCACGGCGGCCGACATTACGAATGGACCACACGCGGGGAATCTGTACTTGCAGTATCGCGATACCTCGGGACGCGCATTCAACGACAGCGATATCATGTTCCGACGGTCACTGGACACCGGGCAGACTTGGTCGGAGCCGGTGCGCGTAAACGATGACCCGGTCGGTCCGGACATCGATCAGTTTCACAACTGGCTGATGTGCAACGATGACGGCATTCTGGTTTCGATCTGGTACGATCAGCGCGACGATGCCACTGGTCAATCGTTCCATGTGTATGCGGGCTACTCCTTCGACGGCGGCTCGTCGTGGACATCGAACCATCGCATCTCGCAGGATCCGATTGTTGCCGGTGCACTGTTGTCTCAACTGGCTGCCGGTGAAACGCGGCCAGCGCATGGTCCCCTCGATGAGCAGACACCGCAAGCCTCGCGCGCGGGATTGATCGCCGAGTACATAGGTGTCGATTGCGTCTCCGACAAAGTGGTTGCGACCTGGACCGGGACACCGTTGGGTCCGGTCGGTGGAACGGCGCAGGACGTTGTCTTTGCCGGGTGGCATTTGACGCCGATGCCGCCACGATTGATCGCTCCCATCGACGGCGATACGGCCTGGGCCGATGATGATGTGGATTTTTCCTGGGCGACGTCCTGGAAAGAGGATCGTGATTCGTACAATTTGGAAATTGCTTCCGACCCATCCTTTTCCGACATCGTTCGCGACGTGAATGTGAGCGAACCATCGCACGCGGGTGCGCTCGCCGATCTTTACGAGGGCATGTTCTACTGGCGTGTTACGGTGACCGACCAACTGGGCCCGGGTGCTGCCGTGAGCCCGGTGGATTCGTTCTTTTTGACACTCCCAAGTGAGTGTTTCTGTTTCAACCAGGCAGATCTGAACGATGACAGCTTTTTCGATGCGGTCGATTTGAGCCTGCTCATTGAAATCCTCTTCTTTAATGGAACCGACATTCAGGATATGGCTTGTCCCATTACTCGTTCTGATTTGAACTGTGACGGCGTCGCGGATGCAGTTGATCTTAATTTATTAATAGAACTGCTCTTCTTTAACGGACCGTCCCCGTGCAATCCCTGCTTTACCTGACATCAACGATTTCAGACTTGACGTTTGGCCTCGAATAGGCCGTTGCTACGGGCCTGATGGGCGAAACAAACCCATCGGGTTGCCGTACTATGCGTGGTATGGCCAGGCGATTTGCACGACTCAGCGCTATCCATCAAGGAGGTGGAGGCAGATGACCAAGGTCAGTGGCGGTGGCAGTCGCATGACGTTTGGCGTGATTCTGGTCATTATCGGAATCATGCTCCTGCTGTCACAACTGGGCATTTATGATTTCGGCGACATGATCTCGGTCTTCTGGCCGGTTATCCTGATCATTGTCGGTCTTTGGCAGTGGAGTAAACGGAAGTTTCAATTCGCTCTGTGGCCAATCCTCCTCTTCATCTTTGGAGTCTTTTTTCTGCTCCTCAATTTGGATCTGCTTGATGGCCGGATGTTTGGTGTTGTGCTGGGTGCAGCACTGGTCCTGCTGGGGCTCTGGCTGGTTGTGCGCAAGGCGCGTCCGCAAGTGCAGCAGGCCGTGTCGTCATCCGATGTGGTCGATCATTGGATCATTTTCGGCGGTGTCGAAGAGGAGTTGACCACGCAGCAATTCAGTGGTGGAAACGTGACGGCTGTCTTTGGTGGAGCCGATCTTGATTTGCGCAAAGCGTCGCTGGCGCCGGGTTCAGTGAAACTGAGTCTGACGGCGATCTTCGGTGGTATCGATGTACGCGTGCCGCCGCAGTGGGATGTGTTTGTCGATGGCACCGCGATTCTGGGTGGTGTCGAAGACAAAACGGCCACCGAAGCACAAGTGGAAGGTGCCGACGCTCCTCCGCCACCGACCAGCCGGTTGCATATTGATGCGACCGCGGTGTTTGGTGGCGTGGAGGTGAAGCACTAAAGCGACGCGTGGGAAACCGTTGAATCGGTTCTTGCGTGAAGTAGTACGACACCGACCGCCCGCGAAGGGCGCATGCAATACGCCCCTATTAATGGGGAGCTCACGTCGAGAGCTTTCTTAGCACGTCCTTAAGCCGAGTGTCCGAATGCTTCGAGCCCGCTGATGCGGGCCTTTCTGTTGCAGCCACTTTCGTTCATAGCGGTAATCGATATAATCGAGTTCTTTGCACTTCTTTCTGAACCGTCTGTTCATGGCTTTTCCACATCCTTATTGTCACATTCTCATCATTAACGCGCAGGCGTGACGTTGGCGTAAACTCTTTGCCAAAATCGGCTTGACATCCATTTACCAATCGACTCATATACGGGGTCCGTTTCGGGGACACCTTGGGAATTCTGTCACAAGGTAGACCCGGGGACCCACGAGGAGTAAGTTGCCGGTCACGGTAGAGCGCATGAACAGGCCGGACAACAACAAGACTCCGAAGCGGGATGACGAATCGGGCAGGTGGTTGCGCCAGATCGGTATATTGACCGCCGTCCCGTTTGTGTTAATGTTCGGCCCGCTGATTGGCTATTTCGCGGGATCGTATCTGGATGAGAAACTCGGCACCGATCCATATTTGATGATCCTCTTGATCGTGCTCGGGTTCATCGCATCCGGTAAGGAAACTTGGAACTTGATTCAACGGGCTGGCGGCACGGACGACTGAGACACGACATGGGACTGGAATTCATTAAGCGCGTGCAACGGGCCACACTGGTGGTGGGTGTGCTCGCGTTTGCGTTTGTGGCGCTCTACTATTCGCCGAATTTCGGCCTCGGAATGTTGGTCGGATGCCTTTGGGGTGTGGCGAACTTCTGGGCGTTGGAGCATGTTCTGACCGCGGTGCTGCGACCCGATGCGGTCGACCGACGCCGGGCGTTCATCTTCGCCGGGATCAAGTTTCCGGTTCTGTATGCCGCCGGCATTATCGTTTTGTGGAAGGGTTGGTTTGAACCGGTCTCATTGGTGGCCGGTTTTTCGTTGCTGTTTTTGGTTGTGTTGCTAAAGGCGCTGGGCCGAACCGTCTTGAAGATGGACCAGCCGGCGCCATCGAAGGAAGCGCATCATCGTCTGTAGATAGAACTTAGCACCTGTTATGCAACACATCATCCCCGCGCTCTTGTATCCTCTGCTGGCCGTCGCCGAGCATGGCGCTGAACATGGTGGCGGTGAGGGTAGCGGTGCTCCGGCGATCCCCAATCTGATCACACTGCTCAGTCAATGGGTGCACGGCCCATTCATTGAATTCCTGCATCATTGGGAAAACGTCGTCTACGCCTTCTTCGTGGCGATCATCATCTGCATTCTGGCGCGTATGGCGACACGCAACGCGACGTTGATGCCCGGCAAACTGCAAAACTTCTTCGAAATGGTTGTCGAAGGCCTGGACAACTTTGTGCAGGGCATTCTCGGTCCGGAGGGGCGTAAGTTCACGCCGTTTTTGGGGACGTTGTTCATCTACATCTGGTGTATGAACATGGCCGGGTTGATTCCCGGTCTGATGTCGCCGACCGGCCACGCCAACGGCATCAACACAACGGCCGGCCTGGCGATTACGGTATTCTTCTACGTCCAGTTTACCGGCGTTAAGAAGCAGGGAATATTGGGTTATCTCGATCACATGGCGGGCAATCCGCGCAGTCCGGTGCAATGGGTGCTGGTGCCGTTGAACTTGCCTATTCATATCATCGGTGAACTGGCGAAACCGTTGTCGTTGTCGCTTCGTCTGTTCGGAAATATCACTGGTGAGGACGTGCTGCTGGCCGCGTTCGTTGGGCTGGGCATTGCCGCGACGGCGTTTTTGCATTCGCCGGTGGGATTGCCGCTGCACGTGCCGTTCATCTTCCTGGCGTTGCTGACCGGTACGATTCAGGCATTGGTCTTCACGTTGCTGTCGACCGTGTATTTCTCAATGATGCTAATGGAGCACCACGACGAGCACTAGGTCGTGGCGCCTGAGTAATTGGAATTGAGTGCAGGAATCATCTTGAACGAAGTTGAGGGAGGACAATCGTAATGGATTTCCAAACTGCCTTATCGTTGGCGCTGCCGTTGGGCCTGTCGATTGCCGCGTTGGGTTCGGCCTTCGGATTGGGTCGTGCCGTGGCGGCCGCGATGGACGCGATGGGCCGTCAGCCGGAAGCCGCCGGTAAGATCCAGACCGGCATGATCATCGGTGCGGCGCTGATCGAAGCGCTGACCATCTACGCACTCGTGGCATTCTTCATCCTGCAGGGCAAAATCGGCGGGTAAAGAACAGCCGGAGGATCATCGATCATTGCCTCGCGGCCACGCCGGGTGTCAACCCGTACGGTCGTGGGGATAGCATAGGCTTTGGCTGATGAACCCTGAAATATCGCAGATCATAACGCATGCCATTGGCTTCCTGATTGTTCTGTGGGTCCTGCGCAAATTCGCGTGGGGGCCGATCATGAACATGCTGGAGGAACGGCGTCAGAAGATCAAATCCGATTTTGACGCCGCCGCCGACAAGCGCCGGGAAGCCGAAGAGGCCGCCAGCGAGTACGCCGCCCGTATGCGGGACATCGAAAACGAAGCCCGCGCCAAGCTGCAGGAAGCGGTCGAAGATGGCCGCCGCGTCGCCGCTGAAATTCGCGAGGAAGCGCGCGAAGAAGCGCGCAAGATTATCGACAAGGCGCGCGCCGATCTGGAACGCGACGTGGCCAAGGCCAAAGTCGATTTGCGTAACGAACTGGTGACGATGAGCCTGACCGCCACCGAACGGCTGATTCGGCAGGAACTCGACGAACAGGGGCACCGGAAGTTGATCGCCGGGTTCATCGACGAACTCGAACGGGCGCCGTCGAGCAGCTAACAACACCGAAGACCTGCAACCATGATTGACACACGAGTTGCCAAAAAGTACGGTCACGCGCTGTTCGACATTGCGCGCCGCGACGATACGATTCTCCCGATTTGGAAGGAGTTGTCGGCGCTGCGTGACGCGCTCGAGAAGGACAAGCGCTTCCTGGAAATCATGGCCGCACCGCAAATCCCGGATGACGACAAAGACCGTCTGGCCCGAGCCGTGCTCAAGAACGCGGCCCATCCGGTCGTGCGCAATTTCGTGTTGTTTCTAGTCGACAAACGGCGGACCGACTACCTGCTCGACATCATTCACGATTACAGCGTGCAGCTCGACGAGCACCTGGGTGTCGTCGAAGCGAAGATCATCAGCGCGGTGCCGTTAACGGACAGCGAGTTGAAAGACATCATCGACCGTCTCGAACGCATGACGCAAAAGACGATCCGGCACAAGACGGTTGTCGATCCGGACATTCTGGGTGGCGTGGTCGTGATTGTCGGTAACGAAATTATCGATCATTCGGTGCGGCATGACCTGTCGCGCCTGCGTGATCAACTGATGACATTGAAGGTGCATCTGGCGGCTTAACGCCGATTGGCCCACGGTTGGAGAGGTTTGGCGATGGCATTGAATCCCGAAGAAGTCTCCTCTGTTATAGCACAGGAGATTGACAAGTACGAAGGCAAACTCGAGATGGAGTCGGTCGGCACCGTCCTGCAGGTCGGTGACGGTATCGCGCGCATCTGGGGTTTGGAAGATGCCATGATGTCGGAGCTGGTGACGTTTCCCGGCGACGTCATGGGCATGATCCTGAACCTTGAAGAAGACAACGTGGGCTGCGCCATCTTTGGTGATGACCGTCAGATTAAGGAAGGCGATACCGTACGGCGCACCGGCAAGGTCATTTCGGTGCCGGTCGGCGATGCCCTGGTCGGCCGTGTGGTCGATCCACTGGGCCGTCCGCTCGATGGTAAGGGTGCAGTCGTGACCGACAACTTCCGTCCCCTTGAAGGACGCGCTCCGTCGGTCGTGGAACGCCAGCCGGTGAAAGAACCGGTGCAGACCGGTCTCAAGGCCATCGACTCGATGATTCCGATTGGCCGCGGGCAGCGCGAGCTGATCATCGGTGACCGCCAGACCGGCAAGACGGCGATCGCCATCGATACGATTATCAATCAGCGCAACACCGACGTGTTTTGCATTTACGTTGCCATCGGCCAGAAAGCATCGACTGTCGCGCAGGTGGTGGAAGTGCTGCGCAAGTACGGTGCGATGGATTATACGATTGTGGTGAACGCCAGCGCGACCTCCCCCGCGCCGATGCAGTTCATCGCCCCGTATGCCGGCTGTGCCATTGGTGAAGAATTCCTGCATTCCAAGCGGCATGTCGTGTGCATTTACGACGATTTGTCCAAGCACGCAACGGCGTATCGCCAGTTGTCGCTTCTGCTGCGGCGTCCGCCGGGACGCGAGGCCTTCCCCGGCGACGTGTTCTACCTCCACTCGCGTTTGCTCGAGCGTGCGGCGAAACTCAATGACGAATTGGGTGGCGGATCGTTGACGGCGTTGCCGATTATCGAAACGCAGGCCGGTGACGTGACCGCATACATTCCGACCAACGTCATCTCGATCACCGACGGGCAGATCTTCCTGGAAGGCGACTTGTTCTATTCGGGTATTCGCCCGGCGATCAACGTCGGTATTTCGGTGTCGCGTGTGGGTGGTAACGCGCAGACGAAGGCGATGAAGAAGGTTGCGGGATCACTGCGTCTTGATTTGGCGCAGTACCGCGAGCTGGCCTCGTTTGCGCAGTTCGGTTCCGATCTCGACAAGGCCACGCAGCGACAGTTGACGCGCGGTGAGCGCATGGTCGAACTGCTGAAACAGAACCAGTATGTGCCCATGGTCGTCGAAGACCAGGTGATGGTTCTCTGGGCCGGTGCCAATGGTCATCTCGATGATTTGCCGGTGTCACGCGTTCGTGAGTTCGAAGAGAAGTTCATCGAGTTCATGCACAAGGAGTTTCCCGACGTCGGCCATGGGATCAAAAATGAAGGCAAACTGTCGGATGAGATTGTCTCGAAGCTCGAGCAGGGCGTGAAAAAGTTCAAGGAGACGTTCGCCAAGTAACCTGCGATTGACTTATGCCGTCACTCCGCGACATCAAACGCCGTATCCGCTCGGTCAAATCGACCCAGCAGATCACCAAGGCCATGGAAATGGTGGCCGCCGCCAAGCTGCGCAAGGCGCAGACGCGCGCGGAAAAGGCGCGCCCGTACGCAGACAAAATGAAGCAGATTCTGGCCAATCTGTCATCGTCGGTCGATGCGGGAGACGGCAACGTGATGCATCCGTACTTCCAAAAGCGAGACGTAAAGAAGACGACGCTTGTGTTGATTACGTCGGATCGCGGGTTGTGCGGATCGTTTAACGCGAACCTGATCCGTCGGGCGGCTCGGTTCCTGGAACATTACTCGACGGAAACCGCCGAGTTGATGACGGTCGGGAAGCGCGGTGCGGTTTGGTATCGCAAGCGTCCGTATCCGATCATTTCGTCGCATGTCGATTTTGGCGGTAACATGGACTTCGACCGCTCGCGTGACATTGCCCGCGAACTGACCGACCGGTTCGAAAATGGCGAGACCGATGAGATCTATGTGCTCTATCAGCGGTTTGTCAGCACAGCGCGCCAGGAAATCACGCTCGAACGGTATCTGCCGATCGAGCCGGAAGCAGTCACTGAAGACGAGAGTGCACGACAGATCGACTATATTTTCGAGCCCGATCCGGTCGCGATCTTTGATGATCTGATGCCACGCTATGCGATGACCATGCTGCAGACCGCGATGGCGGAGTCCTTCGCGGCCGAACACGCGGCACGCATGATGGCCATGGGAGCAGCAACGAGGTCAGCGGGTGACATGATCGACTCGTTGACGTTGGAATACAACAAAGCGCGCCAGAGCGCGATTACGAAAGAGTTGCTTGATATCGTCGGCGGCGCCGAGGCGCTGGCCAAGAGCTAGTTGATGTAGCGCAGGCGCCGCGCCTGCGTCGCGGGCGAGGCGCCCGCTCTACAAATGAGGAAGGTAACATGGCCGAACAGAATTGGGGCAAAGTCGTTCAGGTGATCGGACCGACGGTGGACTGTGAATTCCATTCCGACCGTCTGCCGAATCTGATGAACGCGATTCAGATTATCGATAAGGAAAAAGGCATCGAACTGACCGTCGAGGCGTCGCTGCACATCGGCGACAACATGGTGCGCTGTGTCGCGCTGGCATCGACCGACGGTTTGGTGCGCGGGATGCCCGCGCTCGACACCGGCGATCCGATCAAAGTCCCCGTCGGCGAAAAGTGTCTCGGCCGTGTGTTCAACCTGCTCGGAGATCCGATTGACGGCAAAGAGCCCTTGGAAGAAGGACACAAGGATCCCATTCACCGTCCGGCCCCGTCGTTCGTTGATCAGGAAACCGAAACCCAGATTTTCGAGACCGGCATCAAGGTGATCGATCTGCTGGAACCGTACCCGAAGGGCGGTAAAGTCGGTCTCTTCGGCGGCGCCGGTGTCGGCAAGACGGTGATCATTCAGGAGCTGATCCGCAACATCGCGACCGAGCACGGTGGCTATTCGGTCTTCTGCGGTGTCGGTGAGCGTACGCGTGAAGGTAATGACCTCTATCTGGAAATGACCGAATCGGGCGTTATCGAAAAGACGGTAATGGTCTTCGGTCAGATGAACGAGCCGCCCGGTGCGCGTCTGAGAATTGGACTGACCGGTTTGACAATGGCGGAGCACTTCCGCGATGAAGAACACCAGGACGTGCTCATTTTCATCGATAACATTTTCCGTTTCGTGCAGGCCGGTTCGGAAGTGTCGGCGCTCTTGGGACGCATGCCGTCGGCGGTCGGTTATCAGCCGACGCTCGGTTCGGAGATGGGCGCGTTGCAGGAGCGCATTACCTCGACGAAGGCCGGTTCGATTACGTCGGTGCAGGCGATTTATGTGCCCGCTGACGACTTGACCGACCCCGCACCGGCGACAACATTCTCGCACCTGGATGCCACAACGGTGCTCTCGCGTCAGATTGCCGAGCTGGGTCTGTACCCCGCGGTTGACCCGCTCGACTCCACGTCACGCATTCTGGATCCGAACATCGTTGGCGAGGAACACTACCGCGTCGCGCGCGGCGTGCAGAGTATTCTGCAGCGTTACAAAGACCTGCAGGACATCATCGCGATTTTGGGTATTGACGAACTCTCCGAAGACGATCGTAAGACCGTGGCGCGGGCGCGCAAGATTCAGCGTTTCCTGTCACAGCCGTTCTTTGTGGCTGAGGCATTCACCAACCGGCCGGGCCGCTACGTGAAACTCGAAGATACGATCAAGGACTTCGGCGAAGTCATCGACGGTAAGCACGACGAGATTCCCGAGCAGGCGTTTTATATGTGCGGCGGGATCGATGAAGTCTTAGAAGAGGCGGAGAAGTCGAACGCAGCCTAAACGGGTGAGCTTGTAGCTATGGCGAGCTTTCAACTCAGTATTGTGACTCCGGCGGAAACGGTCCTTGACGAAGAGGTCGAGTCGATCATTGTTCCGGGCGCCAAAGGGTATCTCGGTGTTCTGGCGAATCACGCGCCGTTGATCACGCCGTTGCAACCGGGCAAGATGACCATCCGCAAGCCGGGCGATTCGCATGAGACGATCATGGCGATAGCCGGTGGATTCCTCGAAGTGGCCAACAACGTCGCCACGGTGCTGGCCGACGCGACGGAGTATCCCAAGCAGATCGATCGCCAGCGGGCGGAAGAGGCCCTGCGGCGGGCGCGTGAGCGAATCAAAGCCAGCGAGCCGGATATCGATATCGGACGCGCGATGACCTCGGCGGAACGCGCGAAGAACCGCATGCATATTCTCGATCAGTACACATAACGTGTTGTGAATGAGTCGATTAGATGGTGGGCTGCGGTGGCTGTGATGCCCGCAGCGGCATCGCCTGCGTGGTGGAACGCCGGCGATTGTCGCTGGTAGAATCGTCTTGTGATCCACACTGAGCGTCGGTTTATTGGCCCCGACCGTGAATCTGAATTCAAATCGGAGGGAACGAGAAATGAAGAGAATCAGCAGTATCCTCATGGTGATCACCATTGTCGCCATATTCGGCTTCGTCGTCGGACTCTCGGGAACTGCTCTGGCCCAGGAATCGGCCAAGAAAGCCGAGGAGGCCGCCGAAATGAGCGAGGAGAAGGCCGTGGAAAAGGAAGCACCGTACGCGCATGTCACATTTGAGGAGGGCGATAAGCCGCACGTCATCATGGAAACGTCGATGGGCACGATTGAGATCGAGTTGTGGCCCGATGTGGCGCCCCATCACTGCAAGAGCTTTGTGCATCTGATCGAGAAGGGCTTCTACGATTCGCTGACGTTTCATCGCATCATACCGAATTTCGTCATTCAGGGCGGCGATCCGCTCGGTAACGGGACCGGCGGTCCGGGATACAATGTCCCCGCCGAGTTCTCGAATTTGGACCACGATGATGGCATTCTGTCGATGGCCCGCAGCCGGGACCCGAACTCGGCCGGATCGCAGTTCTTCATCTGCCTCAGCCGTGAGGGGACCAAATCGCTCGATGGTCAGTACTCGATCTTCGGCAAGGTGACCGACGGTTTGGATGTTGTTCATCAAATCGAGAAGGTTCCGACGGGACGCAACGACAAGCCAACCACGCCCGTGTACATGACTCAGGTGTATATGAAAGAGATGGACGATTCGGGTGCGGAGGACAAAGACTCTCAGCCGGAAGCCAAGTAAGAACAGTCGAGCGACGATCGAAGGTAGCGGCCAATCATGACCGGCCGCATGAGGTCATAATGAGCCCAATTCGCAGTTTAAGAATCGTTACTCTGCTCACCGCACTCGTAGTGGCATTCATCCTGGTTGGCTTGGACACGTCGCTTGCCCAGGCGCCGACGGAAGATACGGTCAGAATCCCGGCGGAGGGTGAAGAGCCCATTCAAGAGGGAGATGCAGACGCAGAAGAACCCGCTGCCGATCCCGACGCCGAAGAGGTTGCTGAACCAGCACCTCAGCAGACCGAGGACACGGCACAAGCCCCGGCCACTCAGCAGCGTCGTTCGGTGGAGCCACTCCAGGAGCCGACACAACAACCGCCCGATACTGCATTTCAACAGCCGGAAGATGTTGCTGAGGAACCAGCCGATACCGCTATGCAGCAACCGGCGGACACCACGGCGCAACCACCGGCTGATACGACAGCAGAACAACCGGCTGACACGACGGGTGCACAGCCGCCGTCGGAACCGGAACGCGCCGTCAATCCCGATGCGCCGTATGAATATGTCGAGTTCGCCGAGGGCGAAAAGCCGCATGCGATCATTCAAACCTCGATGGGCGACATTGAAATCGAGTTGTGGCCCGATGTCGCGCCGCGGCATTGCCAGAGCTTTGTGCATCTGGCGCGGTCGGACTACTATGATTCGCTGGAGTTCTTCCGCGTGGTTCCCGGATTCATCATTCAGACGGGTGATCCGCTCAACAACGGGCTCGGCGGTCCTGGTTACCAGTTGCCTCCGGAGTTTTCCGATCGGCCGCACAAAGAAGGCACCGTCTCAATGGCCCGAATCCCGGATCAGCCGAATTCGGCCGGGTCGCAGTTCTTCATTTGTCTGGCAAGGTTACAGTCACTCGACGGCGAGTATACGGCTTTCGGTGAAGTAGTCGATGGGCTGCATGTGATTCATCAGATTGAAGAAGTGCCGGTTGCTCATCAAATCGAACGTCCGCAGACCCCAGTTTACATGCTCGATGTGAAGATGAAATCCGATGAAACACCCGAGCCGGCGCAGCAGGAGCAGCCGGAGGAAGAGTCGTCTACCCCCGAACCATAAGACTTTGTCAATAAACTGCTTACGGCGCTTGGGGCGGCCTGTCCGAAGCGCCGTTTGTCATGGCGGTTGAACTCAAAACCACGGCTTCGTACCCCAACCGCGTATCCCTCAAATATGGCGCCCACCTCCATCAGCATCATCGGATCAACCGGATCGATCGGCCGCAGTACTCTGGCCGTCGTTGATCGATATCCGGAGCGCTTGCGCGTTGTCGGGCTGGCCACGCATCAGAATGTCGAACGGCTCGTCGAACAGGTGCAAACGTACCGTCCGGAGATGGTGGGCATTTGCGATGATTCACGCGCCGGGCAGTTGCGCGCATCAACTTCGGATGAGACGAGCCATGTGGTTGGTGAGTCGGCGCTGATTGATGTCGCGTCCTTTCCTGATGCAGAAACGGTTGTTATCGCTGTTGTCGGGTTCGCCGGTGTGCGGCCGACATTGGCGGCGATCGACGCCGGCCACAATGTCGCCCTGGCCAATAAAGAGACGCTGATCACCGCCGGGGAGATTGTGATGGCTCGCGCCCGGCAGCGCGGAGTATCACTGGCGCCGATCGATTCGGAACACTCGGCAATTTGGCAATGTTTACGAGCCGGAGAGCGAGGCGAAGTCCGGCGGATCATTCTGACCGCATCGGGTGGTCCATTCCGCACGTTACCGTTGGATCAGCTCGACGACATCACTCCGGAACAGGCGCTGGCTCATCCGACGTGGAACATGGGTTCTCGCATCACCATCGATTCGGCGACGATGATGAACAAGGGATTTGAGATCATTGAAGCAGCCCGTTTGTTCGATTTAGAGAGCGATCAAATCGACGTGGTGATCCATCCGCAATCGCTGGTACATTCGATGGTCGAGTTCCGGGATGGTTCGATTATCGCGCAATTGGGGGCGACCGACATGACGTTGCCGATTGCGTACGCCTTGTTCGCTCCCGACCGTCCACCGGCTGCTGAGGGAATGCCGATTCTCGATGTCACGCAGATGGGTCAGCTCACATTCGAGCCTCCCGATCCGGACCGCTTCCCAGCGTTGGCATTGGCCCGTCGTGCTCTTGAGGACGGCGGTACGGCCCCGGTGGTGTTGAATGCGGCCGATGAAGTCGCCGTGGCGGCGTTTCTCGACGGGCGCCTCCGGTTCCCGGAGATTGCCCGGACTGTGGCCGAGGTGCTCGACCAACACACTGTTGTTAAACAGCCGACTCTTGAAGATATTGAAGCCGCGGACCGCTGGGCCCGCGAAATTGTAAACCATCACGTGGCGAACCCGTACACGAACTCAGGCGTTACCTGATTGTTGTACCAGCCCGGGACTGAATACTGTGACCACACTTCTATCGACTGTCTTTGTACTGGGTGTTCTGATCTTCGTCCATGAACTCGGCCACTTCCTTGTGGCCAAGTGGGCGGGGATTAAAGTGGAACGCTTTTCGCTCGGTTTTCCTCCCAAGATGATTGGGAAGACCGTCGGGGAGACCGAATACTGCTTATCGTGGGTTCCCCTTGGTGGTTATGTCAAGATGGCCGGTGAGAATCCCGAGGAATCGGAGATCACCGGCGATCCGCGCGAGTTTATGTCGAAGTCGGTTGGCACGCGTTTTTGGGTGATCGCCGCGGGCCCGCTGATGAACTTCGTTGCCGCCGTGTTGATCTTTATCGGCGTGCTCTGGCTGCACGGCCGCGATGTTCCCGATCCGAACAGTGTGATTGTTGGTCCGGTCATTGAGGATGGACCCGCCGATCAGGTGGGCATCCAGTCGGGCGATGCGATTCTGGCCGTCGATCATGTTCCGGTCGACTCGTTCCCGCAAATGGCATCGCTGATTCATGCCCGTCCCGGCGACTCGATTTGGGTTGCGTGGGAGCGTGGTGAGGATCTCTACAGCGCCAAGCTGCAGACGATGACCGATACGGTGACGACCGAATCGGGCGCCGACTCGGTGATCGGTTTAATCGGTGTGGGCATGGGATTCCGTACCGAGAAAGTCGGTCTGGGAGAGGCCATCGTCGGCGGTGTCGGGCAGACATTTGCCATTTGCGGCGAAATGATCAAGTTTCTCGGACGGTTGGCGTCTGGTGGTGTGTCGATCAAAATGGTGTCCGGACCGGTGGGCATTGCCCGCATCGCCGGACAGGTGGCGCAGGAGGGATGGTATGTCCTCCTGAATTTCATGGCCGTGCTTTCGCTCAATTTGGCGATTCTGAATATCCTCCCGGTGCCGGTGCTCGATGGCGGGCATCTGCTGTTCCATGCCTACGAGGCCGTGACGGGCCGCCCGCCCAGCGACCGCGCGCTTCAGGTGCTGATGGCGGGCGGGCTGGCGGCCATCATCACGCTGATGTTGTTCGCCATCACGAACGACATCTGGCTTTGTCCCTGATCCGGCCGGTGATGGCGCGCGCGCCGCAGCGCCGTCCAAATG
>WJJR01000494.1 GCA_014729565.1 Candidatus Zixiibacteriota bacterium
AGCGTGGGGTATAGAGCCACGCCAACTGGGACAATGCGTTGAGTTGAAAGACGGTGGAATCATCGACTGATGCGACACCATCGAGTACTTCGATCGTGTCGGTGTACGCGCCGGCCGGGTACCAGAGCAGCCGGCCATCGTTGGCCAGGCCGGTGTATTCGGCAAGTATTCTAACATTGACCGGTCCCGGCGTCGCACAGAGGCTGGTCAGCGAAATCTCGTCATTGGCGGCCGAGAGATTCCACCCGAGTTGATCGAGAATGTCCTGAACGGAGGGTTCGGTTGAATAGAATCCGGCCGCCTTGCGTGTCAACGAGTCGGCCAGCGACTGGGCGTCGGCGGCGGCCGAAGTGACGTGAGCAGGCGGTGCAAGCACAATGCACAGGGCCACTGCCACAATGAGTATGGGGACGGTGAGTCGTTGTCTCGACTTCGGCGACCTCATTGAGGACACCTCCTGTTACGGCACGATCAAGCGCATCGATTCCCCCCGGACTATGCGAATGTTAAAAGACCGTTATGCCGTTCCTTTGAGCTGCATCTGGCCCTGCGGTTGTTGCGAAGTCGGCGATTTGGCGTACGATGCCGACAACTCAAGAGACGGCGATTATCAATCACTACAATCTCGATTTGTACCTGACTCGCGAGCACCATCAACCGCGGCGGGGTTTGGTCAAATGATGTCTCTCGCGGTGTAAATCCTTGGCGGTAAGGTGAGGTAGGGGCATTCCTCCTTGGCTCAGTTTCGAGCGACTGTAATCTACTGCCAAGTCGTGGATTTGTCAACATAACGGGGCCTGTCTCGGTTTTCACACTAGCGGCAAAAGCACCGACGAGTTGTGCATCGCTCAGCCCTGCATATCGTGTCATTCTCATGGCCAACCGCTTGCTCCTTAATTGGTTAACCGGTCGTGTCTCCGGGCGGCACATTGGCCATGCCGTCGGCGCTGGCTTTAGGGCGCAAATCGCGTACCGCGTTGACCGCCTTGTTCATTCTGTCACAATGTCATGGGTCAAGGAGCTAGTCAAAATCCGTCAGAATCTGTCCGCCTGTCCAGTTTTTGACAGACTATCGCTCAAGTTGTCTAATTTTGGACGACGGCGCAGAAAGTGCTACACTCTTGCCCCTATTGGGTTAATCCCAACTTAATGTTAGACATGTGGTTTGGCATTTTGTTCCGAATTGCACAAGGTTGGCATCGTCCTTGCTCATAGGTAAGGACCGCTACGGAGGATGAAATGACGTGTTCGAACTGCCAATATACGCTGACTGAAAGTGAAAGAGTCTTGTGCCAGTTGGGGGGAAGTCATTACTGCCCCCGTTGCTGGACCCGGATCACACAACCGCGCCGGGCAGCGGCAATGCGCGAAAACAGCCGGATCACGGCTTCGCTGCAGCTCACCCCGGTCCGGGACGGCGACTGAGCAGACCGTAGCGGATCGCCCGCTGCACCCAGGATTGAATGAAGAGACTGAATCATAAACTGGTAAACCTCGAGGGAGGAGACATGAAACGCAGAGAGCGCATCCAGATGGTCCGCAAGCTTCTGTGGACGAACCGTCAGATTTCGCTTCAGGACATTGCCAAGGAGACGGGAGTATCGTTGCGCACCACCTACCGTGACCTTCATACGGTGTATTCGCACCCGATGAATGATACACGGCCCAGCCCAAACGCTCAGTAGTACTCCTTCACCTGTTCTGCCCGCAGCGGGTCCCGGGATTATCCTCCCGGGACCCGCTGTCTTTTGTGTTGATTCGCTGGGCTGGGGTGTTACGCTTATGGGTCGGGGAGCCATGCAGCGAGACAGAGAAGGAGAATCGCCACGACACTCACTCAGCGCCTGCTCGGGTTAGCACCGCACCCACGACTGCGCCTCAACACCGCCGCCCTGCTGTTCGTGGTATTTGCCCTGCCGGCGGTCGTTGCGGGGACCGGCTTCTATTGGTTTGCCCAGTCGGCCGTTGTGGAAGAGGTGGAATTTGAGATGTCGCTGGTAGCGGCGCATGAGGAGGCCATCATCAGCGATTGGATTCGGGAGCGGCGTTTCGATCTGGGGGTAATTGCCCAGGTGGGTTCAATCAATGACGCTGTCCGCCGCGTTCTTCAGGGACGTCCGGGTGCAACCGACTCGTTGCGCTACCTGCTCAGCCGGGCGCGGCTCTTTTTCGGTGAGCGATACAGCTCGTTTCGCGTGTTCAGCCCGGAGGGAGAACTCATTCACGGCGAATCTGAGAGCCATGACCGCTCGACACTGGTCGCGGCGCTTCAAGGATCAACGGCGGTGTCGCACGACGTGGTGAATGCCGGTCGTTCCAACTCTGCGCTGGAATTCTATGCCCCGATCGTGGAGCACAGTGAGCCTCCAAAGGGGGTTCTTGTCGCCACGGTGCCCACGACACCGATGTTTACCCTGCTCAACACGCCGATTTCGCCTGTTGGCTGGATTCACCTCTTTGACCGCCACGGTCAGGTGCTCACGAGCTCCTCGCTGGCCGATACGATGCGCACGAGTGGGGCGTCGGTACCTGATCCGGACGCCGTAATCGATCCATCCCGCGATTCATCACAGTATGTCCGTCAAGCCGGTGACGTTGAACTGATGGGCTCGGCCCGACGGGTTTCCGAAATGAATTGGGTGGTCACGGTTGAGCGCAATCGCGACGAGGCGTTGGCACGATTGGCCTACATGCGGCGCGTTCTGTGGTCGGTGATCGTTGCCATTGTCTTGCTGGGGGGCGGCGTCGCTATCGGCATGTCAACGCTGACGGTTCGGCGACTGGAGCGGCGGGAACGGGAACTGCAAACCACCCACGAACAGCTCATCACGGCCGACCGCTTGGCCTCCGTCGGGATGATGGCGGCCTCGATGGCACATGAGATCAACAATCCGCTGACGACCATCAAAGTGCTCATTCACTCGCTGCGGCAGCGGGCCGCGTCGAATAAAGCCCTCGAAACCGACATTAACATTGTGCTCAGTGAGATCGACAAGATCAAAGCGCTGGTGCTGCGCTTTCTCCAGTTCGCGCGTCCCCGCGATCCCGAATTCTCCGCAGTCCAACTTGAGGATATCCTCAGCCGTATCGCCGGGCTGATCCGTCACCAGGCACAAAGCCACGGGATACTGATTTTCGAGAAGTATGATGCGGATCTGGGTCCGGTTTGGGCGGACGGTTCTCAAATCGGCCAGATGTTCCTGAACATCCTTCTGAATGCCATCGATGCCACTCCGCCGGGCGGTGAAGTCCACGTATCCACCTCGGTGGCCGACGCCGAACGAGCCCGCGTGACGATCTGGAATTCCGGCCCGCCGCTACCGAATGAAATCAAAGAGCAGATCTTCGAGCCCTTTTTCAGCACGAAGACGACCGGGACGGGATTGGGCCTGTCGATTGCACGTACCATCATTGAAAAGCACGGCGGGGAGATCTCCGCCGAGGGCCACGACGACGACGGCACCACATTTACCATGCTGTTGCGCCGTCGCGCCGTACACTCATGATGAAGCAGACCGTTCTCATTGTCGATGACGATCGCAACTTGCGCTACGCGCTGCGTCGTATTCTCGAACCCAACGGATACATGGTGGAGGAGGCCGGGTCGGCCGAGGAGGCGCTCGATCGTCTCGATCCACAGCGGCATTCGATCGTCTTCATGGATTTGCGCATGACCGGCATGTCGGGCCTGGAGGGGCTGAAGCTGATCCGCGAGATCGACACCAAAATCCCCGTGATCATCATGACCGCGTTCGGCACGACCGAACTGGCGATCGAAGCGGTCAAGCTCGGCGCGTACGACTTCATCCTGAAGCCGTTCGAAGTCGATGACATTGTGCGGCTGACCGAACAGGCATCGAATGCCTATCGGCTGATGACGCGCAGAGTCGACATGGTGCAAAAGCCGGCGCCGGAGTCGCAGGAAGCGGACACCTTGATCGGTCGTTCGCGGCCGATGCAGGAAGTGTACAAGCAAATCGGTCGTGTCGCACAATCCAGTGCCACGGTTTTGATTCGCGGGGCATCGGGAACCGGCAAGGAGTTGGTGGCGCGCGCCATTTATCATCATTCCAACCGCAATGCACAGCCGTTTCTGGCCGTCAATTGTGCGGCGATCCCCGAAGGTTTGCTGGAAAGCGAACTGTTCGGCCACGAACGCGGCGCGTTTACATCGGCCGAACATCGGCGTATCGGGAAATTCGAGCGCGCGCACGGTGGGACGCTGTTCCTCGATGAAATCGGCGATATGAGTACGGTCACGCAGGCCAAGATTCTGCGTGTGCTGCAGGACGGTGTGATCGAACGGGTTGGCGGTAATGAACCGATTCATGTTGATGCGCGCATTATCGCAGCAACACACCGTGACCTTGCGCAGATGATCGATTCCGGCGGCTTTCGCGAAGATTTGTTTTTCCGGCTGAATGTCTTTACGATCGAGCTTCCCTCGCTCGATGAACGCAAGGACGACATTCCGCTGCTGGTGCAGTACTTCGTTGCACGCGGGAATCAACAGCTGGGCAAGAGCGTTACGCAGATTCCCGACGAAACGATCAGCAAACTCTCGGAACACAACTGGCGCGGGAATGTCCGTGAACTCGAAAACGTTATCGGGCGCGCGTTGATCATTACCAACGGCCCGACGCTGCTGCCGGAGTCGATCCAATTCGGCGACGAGGTGCAACCGGTACAATCGCCCGATGGCGAGGTTACCGACGAAGAACTGCTTGACCGCGTCTTTTCACGGCTGGCGCATCAGTTTGATCACGAGTCGGGCGATCCCATTCTGGCGACATTGGAGCGGGAAATGCTGTCGCGTGCGATGGAACGTGAACAAGGCAACCAGGTGCACGCCGCCAAGCTGCTCGGGATGTCGCGTCAGACGCTGCGCAATCGCCTGTCGGCACGACCGGACAGCGAAAGTGAAATCACCGACGAAGACCAAGCCTGACACTTGTCCCTCCAGACATGACTGATTCCAGTGTCATCACCATCAATGAACGCGATCGGGTCGCCTGGCTCACGATCGATCGGCCACCGCTGAACATTTTCGACATTGCCACGATGCGGGAGTTGAGTTCGCGTCTGTCGGAGTTGGAGCAACGGCAGGACTTGGCGGCGGTGGCGTTGTCCGCCAAGGGACGCGTGTTTTCGGCGGGGGTGGATGTTCCGGAACATAAACCGGAGACCGTCCGGGAGATGCTGACGAGTGTACACGATGCCTTCCGGCGTCTGTTTCATTTGCCTTGCCCCACCGTGTCCGCGATTCATGCCGATGCCTGCGGCGGGGGATTGGAACTGGCGATCCTGTGTGATTGCATACTTGTCTCCGATCAGGCCCGCCTTGGCTTTCCGGAGATTTCACTGGGCGTGTTTCCACCGCTCGCGGCGGCGTATTTGCACACGATTGTCGGGACGAAGCTGGCCGCGGAGCTGATCCTGACCGGGCAGCCGATGTCGGCGGATCGGGCGCGGCAGATCGGTTTGGTCAATCATGTGTTTCCGCAGGAGACGTTTCGCGAATCGGTCGAGGAGTTTTGCCAATCGCTGACCGCGCACTCGGCATTCTCCCTGAGTCAAACGAAGGCCGCGATGCGTTCGGCGCAGTTCCCTCAATTCAATGAGGCTTTGGCCGCAACGGAACGTGTCTATCTCGATCAACTGATGTCCGGTGACGATCCCGTTGAGGGGTTGCGTGCGTTCATGGAGAAACGGGCGCCGGAGTGGAAGGATCGGTAGGGTGTTGCACATCCGGCATGCACTGTATCGCTCCTCGGGTTCTCCGCATAGTGCGGAGGGGCGCGGTCTCCGCGCCCAGGGCGCTTGCCGTGTTTTCGGGGCGTATTGCTTACGCCCGCAGCGCGTCACCGTTACGGAGAGAGGGCGTACTCAGTACGCCCCTGCGGATGATGGTCTTCTCGATGCGTGACATGATCAGTTCTCGGACTTCTTCAACACATCCTCGGGTGCGGGGAACCTGCCAATAGATTCTGTGCTACGACACCGCGGTTGATGTCGCAAGGCGTTTCGAAACATCCTCCTGTGGCCGATCAATGAGTTCGTTGAAGAGTGTCGCGTACGCCTTGCCGATTGCTTTGAGGCTGAACTGTTCACGGGTGAAACGACTCCCCTGGCGGCCGAATGCGCGGGCGTGTTCGGGGTCGC
>WJJR01000495.1 GCA_014729565.1 Candidatus Zixiibacteriota bacterium
ATGGACATTCCCAGCCTGACGCTGATGGAAAACGCCGGCCGGGGCGTAGCTGAAATCATCCGTGACGAGTTGTGCGACGGCGACGTTTCGGGGCGGCCAATCGCGATTGTCTGTGGACGCGGCAACAACGGCGGTGATGGGTTTGTTGTCGGACGTTATTTCCGAAATTGGTCGGCGGCGGTATCGATCTTTCTGATCGGCACGCCTGATCGTCTGAAGGGCGACGGTGAGGTCAACTACAAGCGCGCCACGGCCGAGGGGATTGTCGTCACACCGGTCGACAGTGCCGACACCGTACCGGAGTTCGACCGATTCGAGTTGCTCGTCGATGCGATGTTCGGCACCGGATTTCGTGGCCCGATCAAGGGAACCGCCGAGCATGTTGTTGAGGCAATGAACCGTTCCGGCGTCCGCATTGTGGCGGTCGACAACGCGTCCGGCGTCGATTCGGACTCGGGTGAAGCGGATGGCGCCGTTGTCAGCGCATACTTAACAGTATCATTAGCGTGCTCGAAGCGCGGGCAGTGGCTGTATCCGGGCCGGTCCCATGTTGGCCAACTGCGCGTTGTCGATATCGGTATACCGGCAGAAGCCGTTGCCGAAGAGAATATCCGTCTTGCCCAGATCATCAATGAATTTGTCGGTCAATCACTTCCGGCAAGACCGCCCGAGGGTCACAAAGGCACCTTTGGCAAGGCACTGATCCTTGGCGGATCGGTCGGCATGTCGGGAGCGGTGGCACTGGCGGCGAATGCTTGTATGCGCTGCGGCGTGGGCCTCACCTACGCCGGTGTACCGGCATCGATCGCCGACCTGATTGATATCAAAGCGACTGAACCGGTGGTCCTGGCATTTCCCGAAGTCAACAAGAAGCGGGTGCTCGCGCGCCGCGGTTTGGGCGAGATCACGCAGCGGATTGAGACGGTCGATGCGGTGGCGATTGGACCGGGACTCTCCCGTCATCATGAAACGCAGGAACTGACCCAGCGGCTGGTATCGCGCCGAACAAAGCCGACCGTGCTCGATGCCGACGGACTAAATGCATTTGAAAAGGATCGGTCAGCTCTCGAAACCGATAGCAACGTCCCCCTGATCATCACCCCCCATGTCGGCGAAATGGCGCGGTTGCTCGAGCGCTCGACGGCCGACATTGCCGCTGATCGGGAACAGGCGGCCATTGATGCGGCGCACAGGTTCAAGTGCATTGCCGTGATGAAAGGCGCGCCAACATTTGTCGCAGCGGCTGACGGTTCAGTCTATCTCAATCCCACCGGCAACAACGGTCTTGGGTCGGGTGGTGTCGGCGACGTGCTCACCGGGATTATTGTCTCGTTCCTCGCGCAGGGTGTGGAACCACTCACGGCGACACTCATGGGTGTGTACATCCACGGTCTGGCCGGCGATTTCGCCGCCGCCGATTACGGCACACGGTCGCTGGTCGCATCGGATCTGGTTTCCGCACTGCCCGATGTCTTGTTACACCTCGAAGGGTGAGCAGTCGTTTCCGAACAACGCACAGAGCTATCGGACGGGTTGTTGGAGAGTTCAGCCGTGGTGTTCACCCGGCTGATTGCGGTGTTTTGAAATCCTAAGTCGCAATCCTAACACACATCGACAAGACGATTATGTGTAGGGGCGTATTGCATACGCCCTTCACACGCAATCGCCATGGAGAGAGGGCGTATGCAATACGCCGCTACAAGTGATGAAAAGCTTACGTCGAGAGATTGTTCAACACGCCCTGAAGCTGGGTGATAGTATGTCACATCAACACCCCGTGCTTCAAGAGCCGGAATGTGGGTGTCGATCGCTGTTTGCGACAGGGGATTGCCTTCGAGTTGGATCATATCACCCGAACCGAATCCCGCATTGTTGACTAGCGGTGCGATGTCGGAAATGTTGTTGCCACGCAGGTCCAGCCACTCCAAGTCCGTCATGTATTCCACGGCCGCAATCTCAGTGATATCGTTATAGTGTGCACGAAAGATCTTGAGTTCGGTGAGAGATGACAATGACGAAATGTCACTGATGTCATTCTGGCCGATGTGCAGGTGTTGCAGGTTGGTCAGTCCGGCCAGTGACGCGACATCGGTAATCTGATTGTTGATCAGGTCGATCATTTCAAGCTGCCTCAGTTCCGAGAGCGGTGTCACATCGGAAATCGTATTGTCGGTCGCGTGCAGCATGCGCAGATTCTCACAATGCTCCAGCCCGCTCAGGTCCGCCACACCGCGATTGGATAGGCCAAGTT
Organism: Candidatus Zixiibacteriota bacterium; assembly: GCA_014729565.1. Taxonomy (GTDB): domain Bacteria; phylum Zixibacteria; class MSB-5A5; order WJJR01; family WJJR01; genus WJJR01. The sequence goes on from WJJR01000495.1 coordinate 2,252, forward strand.
CCGTGATGGTGAGCATGTCGGCGTAACGTAACGATCCCGTGGGCTTGTCGAAGAGGTCACGTAATATCGACTCTAACACCGTGTCCGGTACCGCCACATCGTAATCGATCGGCAACGTGGCCTCGGCCAGATTCGAAACACCCGACCACAACGGTTCATCTCCCTCGCCACAGCACTTCATCGCGAAGTAATAGGTTTGCCCGTATTGTAATCCCGTCACCGTCCACGTTTGTACCGTCCCGGCCATCCAGGACCCTGGTTCGTGGTCCAATTGCGTGGCGGTCTCCCAGACGTTTTCATCTTCGGGTTCTGTCATCACGTAGCGGATGTCGTAGGCGCTGGCGTAGCCGTGTTCCTCGTCGGGCTCGGGGACTGTCCACGCCAGGGTCACCGTCGTCGGGGTGACATCGACGACGTGCAGATCGTCAACAGCAGCAGGAGCGGGGGGCGGTTCTTCATCGTCGCCGTTGGTGGCGTTCTGTGAACAATTACTGATAATCAGAGAAACCAAAACGGCCAGGCACAGCCCGGTGATGCGATGACATCTCGCCGGTGCAAGCCAATTGTTGTCCATCAGCATGCTCCTCCATGTGGTGTACGGAGAGAATATCGCCAACCGCGACGTGGAAAGCTGTCACTTTCAGAGGGGCTTCATTGGCGGGAGAGAGTCCTCTCGCCTGACTCTCTCCCGCTTAGAAAACGGCACGACAAGGGGTGCTACGCGTGAACCGAACTCTGTTTCTTCCGCCAAATGACAACTGCTGCAACGATCATCAGCAAAACCAGAACGCCAGCTCCATAACCGGTCATCGATGGCAGATTCTCCGGCACGACCGGCTGAGCGGGTTCGCAGCAACTGGTTCCGGCTTGGGGGCTGGTCGGATCCTCACCACAGTTGGGAAAAGGCGCCGGCGGCTCCGAACCACCGGAGTTGACGTAATCGGTGAGATAGGACAGATCGAAAGTGTTCGCGATTCCATCATCGTTCACATCTGCCGCGAATTCGCAAGCGATGGTGCCGCCAAACAAGTACCCCTGTAACTCCGTCACGTCGACACCATCAACAACGTTATCAGCATTTACGTCACCTCGGATGAACGTTGGATTCTGGGCTCCCACAACGGTCGCGAGCAGCAACAACGCGATCACCGCCAGGAACACTACATACCTCTGTCTCATTGGGCCTCCTTTGAGCCGGGGGGACTCGGGTTGTTCGTGCGTATTTGATGCATCAAGGTGGATTGCGATTCACCGTAAGTCTCTTAGCGCTGTACGATACTTCACTATGATCACTTCACGTGCTGTACGCGATGCGGACGGTGCAAGCGCAGGATGCGGTGGCGAGTCCGTCTGGCGTCTCAGAGCGGAGATGCCTGACGAGCCGGCGACTATCTTGAGTAACTGTGTATACTGCAACCGCAATCTGCATCGCTGTATTCATGTTGTCAACAGGAATCGGACGGCGCCACAATGGCAACCATATCTGTCGCGTATATAGTAACGCTCGCAACCGAATTCGGATGATAGTAGTGATCATTGATCATTGGCACACCATTACCAATCGGGCAGGGTTCAAGATCGTTGATCTGGCTTTCATTCATGTGTATATGTTCGAAAACGGATGGGCGAGTCTGCGTCACGGATGTGAGTGATAGATCAGGGCTGAATTGGGATAAAACATCCCGCCTCATGTGGTTCAACAGGTTGTATGACAATCCCATGTCACGATTGAGCAATCGTTGGTCGCAAGTCCCGCCGATGCTGCGGTTCCTCGCAGTCTTCCTGATCGCGCTGTTGGCGCTGGCCATCCTCTTCCCCTGGCTGTCAGCCCGGTATCATCAGCAGATGTTGATGTTCATGTCGGCGACGGCGTGGCTCGTCGGCAAGACCTTGATCTTGCTCGGCGAAGACATCGTGATTTCCGGCCGGTTTCTGTCGGGGACGGGTTTTTCCATTCAGGTGATTGAGGAGTGCACCGGCGCCTATGAGATTCTGATCTTCTGGGCGGCCGTCATCGCCTATCCCTCGCGTTGGCGTGGCAAACTGATCGGGTTGACTGGCGGGGCCGTCGCCCTGATCGCGTTGAATGTTATTCGGATGGTGTTTCTCTTTATGATTGGCCAGTATCGGAACGACTGGTTTGATTTCATGCATACCTATTTCTGGCAGGCGACGTTGATTTTGATGATCACCACGGTCTGGATTGTGTGGATCAAACTGGTAGCGTCGCGAATGCGGCCGGCGGGAGTGTAGTCGTGTGGCGCACCATCGCCTGGTTCGTGGTCAAACTTGTCGTCGTGTCGGCGGCCCTGTTCGGCTTGTGGGAGTGGAAGGCGGCCGAGTGGTACGC
>WJJR01000057.1 GCA_014729565.1 Candidatus Zixiibacteriota bacterium
ACGCCGCCCACGATCTACAAATACGACGTTGTCACCGGAGCGAGCGAACTCTACTGGCAGGCCGACGTGAATTTCGACCTCGATCAGTACGTTGTCAAACAGGTGTTCTTCAACAGTAAGGATGGCACCCGTGTACCGATGTTTCTGACCCATCGCAAGGACATTGCGCTCGACGGCACCAATCCGGTCCAACTCTACGGGTACGGCGGATTCAATTCATCGACAACGCCGTACTATTCTTCGGTCCGCTTAACGTGGTGCCGTCTCGGCGGCGTATTTGCCGTGGCCAATATCCGCGGTGGCGGTGAGTACGGGAAAGAGTGGCACGAAGCCGGCAAGAGAACGAAACGACAGAACGTATACGACGATTTCATCGCCGCTGCCGAGTGGTTGATTGATAACAATTACACCTCGAACGAGCGACTCTGCATCACGGGTGGATCAAACGGTGGCCTGCTGGTGGGCGCGTGTATGAACCAGCGGCCCGATCTGTTCGGCGTCTGTGTGCCGCATGTCGGCGTGATGGATATGCTGCGTTTCCACAAGTTCACCGCGGGACGGTTCTGGACCGATGATTACGGCGACGTGAATGTCAAAGAGGAATTCGAAGCGCTCTACGCGCAGTCGCCCTATCATAACCTGGAACCCGGAACCGAATATCCGGCAACACTCATTCTGACCGCCGACACCGACGATCGCGTCGTCCCGGCGCATTCGTTCAAGTATGCATCCGCTCTCCAGGCGGCGCATTCCGGTGACAATCCGGTGATGATTCGCATCGAAACCCGTGCGGGACACGGCGCCGGCACTCCGATCAGTAAGTCGATCGAACAGTATGCGGACATCTATGCGTTTGTTCTGGAGAACATGAATTACGAGTTGCCGGAGAATTTTTAAGCTACCGTGGGAGGGCAGGAGGCTCCTGCCGAGCACTGTCACAAGCCTCAGACAGCGATGTCAGGAGCCCCGCGCGGTGGCGGGTGTGTACACGCCCAACCGCATCTGACGCGCGGTGCTCCTGACTTGCAGGGAAATGGACCGCCGAGCACCAGCTCGGCGATCCGTTTCTGTCTACAACCACCGCCGCCGCCGGAAATACCACACTAATCCCAATCCCACAATTAACACCATCACCCAAAACGCCAAGTACCCATAACGCAATCCCAATTCGGGCATGTTGAACGGACTGCCGGTATCGAAATTCATCCCGTAGACGCCGGCCAGAAAGCTCAGTGGTATGAAGATGGTCGCGATGATGGTGAGCACCTTCATCACTTCGTTCATGCGATTGCTGACACTGGAGAGGTAGACGTCGAGCAAACTCGACGCGGTCTCGCGGTACGTTTCCAGTGTATCAATGACCTGCACGACGTGTTCATACAAGTCACGGATATACGCCGGTGTGTAATCGTGAAACAACTTCGATTCCGAACGGTTGAGGGCGCTGATGGCCTCGCGCAACGGCCACACCAGACGGCGCATTGCCACCAACTCACGACGAATGGCGTAGATGTCTTCCAAATCGCCCGGCTCCGGCCTGTCGATTAACCGTTCCTCGATCTGCTCGATCCGTTCACCCATATGTTCGAGCACCAGAAAGTAGTAGTCGACGATCGCATCGAGCATGGTGTAGGCGGCGTAGTCTGCCCCCAGAAAGCGTACGCGCGGTATCGTTTTGCGAATACGGTCGCGCACCGGAGTGAACACATCGCCGTTGTGCTCCTGAAAGGAGATCACCCACCCGTCACCGAAAACGATGCTGACTTGTTCGGTATGTAATGCCGGCGTAGCCGGATCGTATGTGAGCGTCTTGGCCACCACGAAGATGTGATCATCCCACTCTTCCGTCTTCGGGCGCTGCGCCGTATTCAGTACATCTTCAAGGACCAATTCATGCAATCCGAAATCGTGACCCAGACGGCGAATCACCTCGACGTCGTGAATGCCGGTCACACTGATCCAGGTTGTCGTTTTGGGATCGCGGTACTGTGTGCACGCCGCAACATCGGTAACAGGCGTTTCGGTCAACTCGGTCGCGGTGTAGTCCATCACATCGATGGTGACCGGGATGCCCTCTTTGGTACTGCCCACATAGATCAACGCTCCGGGCTTGAGCCCGATCTTCTTCGACACGCGGTGATTGCGCAGCATGAACACTCCCCCGTTCGGTGCGCCTCATCGGCACTCCATGAGCGGATCATTCAGTTGTCGGAAAGATGTGCGATGGATCAGTGGTCAACAACGACAAGTTTGTTCCCGCACGCGCATCGTGGCGGTCGCAAATTCACGATGATGTCGTGCTTACAACGACAGATTCTTGAATTCGAGTTCGGGCGGATCGCCCGAAATATCCGCTTCGACAATCTCGACGAAGCTTTGAAAACGCGTCAGCACATCACGCGGCAATGCCTTCTCAATACGCGAGACCGCTTCGTCGGCCAGGGCCGTTTCCAACGCCAGCGCACGTGAGAAGAACCCGCGCAAAGACTCATGACGGCGTGCCACCCCCTCGGCCAGCACCCGTCCCTTCGCTGTCAGCCGGATCGGCTTGCGCGGCTCGCATTCGATCAGACCCTGCTCATCGAGACGCTTCAGTGCGCATGCCAATGAGGAACACCCGGTCTTCATCCGGGCTGTCAGGTCTTTGCGCCACACGGTTTCTTTTTCGGAAAGTACGTTCAGGATTGTCTGCAAACAATCCTCTAATCCGTTGTCCAAGTCGTGTCGTGTCGTCAAGAGGCACAACCCCCATGGTGGTGTCATTCTGCTGCCATAGCAAATACGACGTGAATGGGAAATCGTGGCGGCAAAATGCGCCGTTTTGAGAAAAATGCGCTGCCGATTTTGTAACCGACAACCAACAGGAATCAGGACTGTTGGACACGAGATTCATGCCGGTACGCGTCCGAAGACAACCGATCTCGATCGTCGCTCGTCGGTACCGACAAGGGGCGAAACGCACTACGGAGAATTGCTACTGACATGGTTAGGTATCCGATGACCATGAGTACCGAAGAGGGATACACCACCCACAGCCAGGCCCGCCAGCCGATGGAAACGACGTACAACCCGCCGAAGGTCGTGAAGAGCGTCAGCATCGTCTCTACCATCACCGCGCCCTTCAACCGCGTTGGGAAATCACTGGCTGCAAAAAGCAGCCCGACCGCCAAAAAGAGTACACCCATACCCAACAAATGTGTGTGGATGATCGTAAGCATTTCTCCGGTCGATTTCCCGAACGACATCTCGGCTTCATTGCCGTGGTAATGGTCACCGACGTCTTCGGGGCTCGGACCCGTGACAACAGCGATGTACCCCAGTCCGGCCGCGTAACCGGCCAGGCCGACCACAACAAACGCCGCAACAAAATACTGCAGGTAACGCGGCCACGTGCGCAATCGCATCACGTTCATTGTGTACCCTCGACGTCACGGTTCAGCCATTCGGCGACGGCGAGAGCCTTGCGCACACCGGCGTTGAGTGCACGAACGGATATGGTTGCTCCGGTGATATTGATGATATCGCGATTGATGCGTAACGGATCGGTAAGGTCTTTATCCCGATACTGGCGTAGAAAACGTTTCCGCTGCACCTCCCCGCCACGACTTTCGCGATACACCAAAACCCGCACGTCGATCACGTGCATATCCGGGCTCACACCGGCCATGAAGGTAATCGGGCGATATTTTCCGCGTTCTTCACTGACAATTCCGTAGCCCATGAACGCACCGTCGTCGAAGACGTAATATGCGATGTACACCGAATCGCGTACCGTTCGCTCCAACCGCGATTCAAGCATCGCTCGCAGCGAATCGGAGACCACAATTGTATCGCAATGCGTCGAATCAGAGTCGTCGAAAATCTCATCGAGTGCATCAGCGTCCGATTGCAAGACCTGCACCGTGCCGATCTCTTCGGGTGTTGGTCCATCCGAGGAATTGGCGGCGGACGCCAGCAGGAGCACCGATGCAGCAACCCCAAACATGACTCGCACTGTATAGGACACGAGCGTCGTCATTTACGATCCCACAGCCTTGTTGGCCTCAATTCGTCCGAACACCTGCAGGGTCCCGATCTCGTCGTTCCATTCCGTGGGGATTAGCACCGCCCCAACGTCGGGATGCAATCGCAGCCATCGTATTGCATCATCCTGTCCCATGACAAACAGTGCCGAGGCGAGTGCATCAGCCATGAACCCGTCGTCGGCAAAGACAGTCACCGAGTCCAGATCGGACTGAGCGGGCGCACCGGTCCGCGGATCCATGAGATGGCCATAGCGATGCGCGTTGCTGCCCGCACGCCATGTTTCCGTATTGGCCGATGTTGCCACCGCCCGATAATGATGGCGACAACGGACCGCAACGTCTCTGAACGACCGTCGGGGGTGACGAATCAAGCATTCCCACGCACTCTCGCCGTGACGAACAATGTCAAACCCGCAGTTGACCTGCGCCGACCGCGCCCCTGCGCCCAGCGCCGCAGCGACCGCCTGATCGGCCGCCAGTCCTTTCGCCCAGCCACCGGAATCGAGTGCCAATCGCCGGTGGTCACGCTGGATGATTCCATCGTTGTGATCACAACTGATAAGACGGAAGTCCGGAGTCGCATTGC
>WJJR01000496.1 GCA_014729565.1 Candidatus Zixiibacteriota bacterium
CCAGGGGGTGTGTTGAAATAGTCGAGTCTTGTCTCCGGACCACGCTTAGCCAACAAACGAATGAATTGTAACCTCGCGTAGGTCCGGCTCTTAGCCGGACCGGTGCGGCTAAGAGCCGCACCTACGCGACGATGATGTGGGTTTTTCAACAGGCCCCAGGGTCAGTGGCACCCCATCTTCTGAGATCGCGGGCACCCATTTCAGTTCCGACCACAGTGGTTTACCACTGCGCATTTTCTCTGTATAATGTCATCGATGACCAATTCAGCCGATCACACGCACCAAACCCAATCCTCCGGCAGCGAACGCAAACGTCCTCCTCGCCGCGGCGACATCGTCGAATTGCACATCGACGACTGGGGCGACAAGGGGAAAGGGATCGCCCGTTACGGACGCATGGTGGTGCTCACCGATCGCGGGTTGCCGGGTGATGTGGTGCGTGCCCGCATCGTGGACCGACGCCGCCGGCATTTGGTCGCGGAAATCGAAGAGATTGTTCAGCCGTCGCCCGATCGCGTCGAGGCACGCTGCAAGCACTTCGGCCTTTGCGGTGGCTGCCGGTTGCAGGATCTGGATTACAACAAACAGGTCGAAACGAAAGTCGAGCACATTCGCCAGCAACTTCGCCGTATCGGCAAGATCGATTCTGTCCCCGACATCGACGTGATCCCGTACGAACCACCATACCGATACCGCAACAAAATGGAGTTCTCCTTCGGCGGCGAAGCCGGTTCCGGCTTGGCGTTAGGGCTGCACCCTCGCAACAACTACCGCGAAGCCTTCGCCCTCGAAGAATGCTGGATTGCCGATGAACGGGCCGCACAAGTAGTGCAGGCGGTACAGACGTTCTTCGCTGCGGGCGATGAGGAACCGTATGACCCGGTCGAGCACACCGGCCTTTTGCGGTTCGTTGTGGTGCGTATCGGAGTTCATACCGATGAGGTGTTGGTTAATCTCGTGACGTCGGATCGTCCGTGGCCGCGCGCTGACGAATTTGGTTCGATGCTGAAATCCGCTTGTCCGTTCGTGACCACCGCCCTGTGGACGGTCAATGACAGCCGCGCCAACATTGCCACCGGCGAACAACGCACTGTCTGGTTTGGACCCGGTGTGTTTCACGATCGCCTCGGACCCTACGAGTTTGAAATCGCCCCCACCGGGTTCTTCCAAACCAACACACGGCAAGCCGAACACCTGTTTGCAAAGGCTGTTGAATGGGCGGCGCCCTCGGGTGATGAAGAAGTGCTCGACCTGTACTGCGGTGTTGGGTCGATATCGCTCTTTTTGTCGCAGCGCGCCCGCCATGTCGTCGGTGTCGAACTCCACGAGGAGTCGGTTGCAGCGGCCAAACGCAATGCCGAACGCAACCATGTCACCAACTGCGAGTTCATCGCCGCCGATGCCCTCGACTATCTGCGTGAGCGTGCCGCCGACGGTTCAATTCTGCCCAATGTTGTCGTCGATCCGCCGCGCGCCGGTCTGCATCCGAAAGCGGTCAAGACATTGTGCCGCTGTGGCCCGCCGACGATCACCTATGTGTCGTGCAATCCGGGCAATTTGGCCCGGGATCTCGATCTGATGAAGCCTGTATACACGTTGAATCGACTCACCGCAGTCGATATGTTCCCCCACACACCGCACATTGAAGCGGTGGCGCACCTGATTCGAAGCGAGAGACGCGATGACACGTGATCTGCTGTACGCACCCTGGAGGGAGGAGTTCATTCTGGGACCGAAACCCGAAGGCTGCATCTTCTGCGAACCGCAGAAACGTCCCGAGGTCAGTGAGTTGATTGTGCATGAGGACAAGCGTCTGTTTGTCGTCCTCAATCGCTATCCCTACAACTCCGGGCACCTCATGGTCATACCCTACCGTCACGTGGCGTTGCTCGAAGAACTCGACCGTGAGGAACGCGCCGACTTAATTGAGATGGTGAGTGTGACATCACGGATCGTGAACGAAGAAATCAATCCGGCGGGCTTGAATGTCGGGATGAATCTGGGGCGTGCCGGTGGCGCCGGTATCGAGGGACATCTGCATGTGCATCTCGTCCCGCGGTGGGTTGGCGACAATAACTTCATGCCCGTCCTTTCCGGGACGCGCGTCACCTCGGTTGGTTTCGAGACAATTCTGGCAAAACTGCAGCCGGCGTTCGAGCGGGCGTATCCGAAGCAATAACGAAACGACCACTAACAAATTCTCCGCCATCGGCTTGTAGCGACAGCTTGTCTTTCCTCCGTGTAACGCGTAAGCCTTTTCCATGACTGACGTTAAATTCGGTTACGGATTTGACATCTGATGGCCGTGCTTGAATTCGGCCTCGGACTCGTCTATCTTCGCCCAATTGGCTTGAGTAGCGTTGAACGCTGCCGAACCGGCAGCTCATGGAGTTGACCTGGCGATGAAGTGTCCGAAGAAAAGCGAACTGCTACGGCTTCAATCGCTATACAAAACCGATGCCCGCATCGCCGAGGTGTTGGCCGTTGAGGAATACCTCGTGGCCTATTGGCGGCGGAAGAAGGGTCTGCCGCGTTACAGCGCGCCGAAATTCAGCTACGAGCAAATCGAGGAACTGTGGTCGCGCTATGGCGACGACTTCCGCTGCGGCCGCGAACTGAATATCTCCAAGGCCGCGTTCTACAGTTGGCGCCGGAAGTACAACATCCTCGAGCGGCCGGCGGTGTTGAAACTCGAACAACTGGAACTCCGTCTGGGCGGTGCGCCGGCTGCCTCTGCCACGCCCACTGTGACAGCACCGAAGACCGGATCAGACAAGATTCGTGAACGCTGTGGAGCCGAATGGCCTGACTCACAACTCGCGGCCGATTGGCGGCTCCATGATGTCGCTGACAACGGCTCGCAGCACACCGTCCTCAGCCCCGGCCCGCAGCCGATCGCCCCACGCAGCCGCTTTGCACCCGATGCGATCCCCTCCGCTGAACTCGAGGAGCCGCTCTGGCTCTCCGAAGAATTCGGGCAGATCGAATGGCAGCTCATCGAAGCGCGGGCCATCCTGCCGGGGCAACTCGTCATCGATACCGACTCCCGCATCGCCGGACTCGGCGGGGCCGGGATCCTCGTTCTGTCTGACGAGCGCGCCCGCAATCAGAGTACTCGTGTTCTCAAGATCGAAGTGACGCGTAAACTGGGCTCCAAAATCGAAGTGGAAGACTTGGCGCTGGCGTTTCTCGCGCGTGGTGTGCAGGCGGATTGGAACGGTGCGATTGTCGAACTCCTCGGCGCGGCGGTCGAACGTCTCTCCATCGACCGCAAGGCCAAGCTGGCCTCGTTGATCGTTCACTACGGCGCCGCCGCCGCAATGACGCCGTTCGATGATGTCATCCGCCGCCACTTCGGCCGTCAACTGAGGGGCCGGTTTCCGCAGAGCCACCCCGACCGGACGGCCGTTTACGATCGAGAGCACTTCATTGAGGGAAGCGGGCTGACGCCACTCGTGGCGAACTCGGGCACCGAGGTGACTCAGCCTAAATCGACCTACTCCGGCGGCGTGATCATCGGCCCCGCGGCATTGCCGTATGAAATCGAGCAGATCGCTCAGACCGTTCGCGGACGACGGGTTGCCGGTGATCAGGCGCTGCTGGTTTGCCCGGCAACGCCCGGCGTGCTGCGCCAGGCACAAAAGCGGGGATGGATGGAAATCATCGCGTCCGCCGGCGGCTCGCTTCTCGATGTCGGACTCTCGCGCCGGATGGGGTTGAATGGTGTGCTGAATCTGGCAGCCGGATCAACCGGTCAGGTGTGTTGCACGCGCCCCGTCTGTTGTTCTTCCGATGGTGTTGCGATCAGTACCACCAGTGCGCGAACAGCGGGTGATTTGTTGCGTTTTGTGTAGCGATGTTGCCCTACCATCGTAGCACGGGCGCCCCGCCCGTGCGTTCAGTCCGATACCGAATCCCACGTCCGTAATTCAAATGACCCATTCTGAAGAATGACATAATGGAACGCCTTGAAGAACTCCCCCGTGTTGATCCACCAACCGTTCTCGCCCTTTCGGACCCACCCCTGGTGCAGGTGGCCCATCAACACGGCATCATAGCTATCAGCCAGCAGCTCCTCGGCGATGGCGTCGTACTCCTGCAGGAATCTCGGCGGACGTCCCGACGTCAATTCGCGTGATTGCCCCGAAAAGAAATTCGCCAGCCAAAAGGCCACGTCGGCAGGCAGGAGGCGGTACAGCGCGATATTCGGACGAAATCGCAGAATCCGTTTCAGAACACGATATCCCCGATCCGACTGCGCTTTCCCGTCACCGTGTGAGATCAGCAGGTGCAAGCCATGGCGCGTCTCCTCGACATCGCCACGATGAACCGCAACACCCAAATCGTCGGCGAAGTAGTCGGTCGCCCATGTATCATGATTCCCCAGCACGAGATGGAACGCATTGCCCGCGCGGGTAAACCGCTGAATGGCAGTCAGTACCTCAAGCGGCACTTTGGGAATCCAATGCTTGTATTCAAACCAGAAGTCGAAGAGATCACCGAGAAAGAAGACCTCCGCATTCATCGTACCGGCATAATCCAGCAGCGAGACGAATCGTTTAACCTTCACCGACTCCTGCTCAGGATCATGCGCGCCGAAGTGGGCGTCGGAAAAGAAGATGACGGGCGTGGCGTTGGTCATGAGCAATTTCACTGAGGAATATAGGCGAAAATGATCGTTCCGCGTGAGTCAGAAATTGGTTACGATCACCTCCGGCATCGTGCATATATGGGAGCGGGTTCGGTGTCGCCGTGTAGAATACAACAGATGCCGCTCGCGCGAACAGACGATCTTCGATTCCGGGGGTAGGGAGACTTGGATAAATTCGTCATCAATGGTGGCCGTCGCCTGTCCGGCTCGGTGACGATCGCACCGGCCAAAAACGCCATTCTGCCGCAGATTTGCGCCGCATTGCTGGCGGACAGCGGCCGCACCACACTCCTCGATGTCCCCGATCTGGCCGATGTGCGCACATCGATCAATGTGGTCAATCACATCGGCGCCCAGGCCGGCTATGATCCCGGCCAGCGGACATTGACCATCGATGCCACGCAGTTGACGACCCATGAAGTCCCCTACGATTTGATGCGCCGCATGCGGGCCTCGTTTCTCGTCCTGGGCGCCTTGCTGGGACGCATGCGCAAGGCACGGGTGTCCCTGCCCGGCGGATGCGCTTTCGGGCCTCGCCCCGTCGATTTGCACATCAAAGGTTTCACCACCATGGGGGCGAAGTGCACCGATGATCACGGATACATCAAGTGCGATGGCTCGCGGATGAAAGCCGCAACGTTCGTCTTCGACCGCCCAACTCATACCGGTACCGAAAACCTCATGCTGGCGGCGGCTACGATTCCGGGGGAAACGGTCCTCGTGAATGCCGGTTGCGACCCGGAAATCACCGATTTGGCCGACATGCTCAACAACATGGGTGCCAAAATCCAGGGGGCGGGAACAGCCACCATGCGCATCACCGGCGTCAAGAAGCTCAAAGGTGTCGAGCACCGCGCGATTCCTGACCGTCTGGAAGCAGGCACCTTCCTGCTGGCCGGCGCCATGACGAAGGGGACAGTCGAGACGCGCAGTGTCGAGCCACGGCATCTCGAAGCGGTCACGGCCAAACTGATCGAAATGGGCGCCAAGGTCACCACAACGAAGAAGCGCATGACGATTAAGGGTCCGGCGCGGCTCTATCCGGCCCAAATCGCCACTTTTCCGTATCCTGGCTTCCCCACGGACTTGCAGCCGGCGATCCTGTCGGCCCTCACGATCGCCGATGGGCCGTCGCAAGTCGTTGATACCGTGTTTCCTAACCGATATTCCCACTCGATGGAGCTGGTTCGTATGGGGGCCGATATCAATGTCACCGGCAATGAGGTACGCATCGCCGGTGTCCCTGCCCTCCGTGGCGCGGCCGTCATGGCCTCCGATATCCGCGCCGGAGCCGGACTTGTCCTGGCGGCGTTGGCGGCTGAGGGTGAGTCGACGATCCGCCGCGTCTATCACATCGATCGTGGCTATCAGGGTCTGGAGACGAAGCTGGCCCAGTTGGGAGCCGATATCTCTCGTGTGGAGGATGATTAGTCCGCCTCAGGTGTAGTCCCCACGGACCAATGGAGGCGGAACAATCCACCACCTGACTGGTTCAATATGGCAGAATTGGGGTTGCGGATCGACCTACCTCGCCGGGCGCCCGTACCTGACAACATGAGGAGTGATTAATGACGTTTCGGTTCCTTACGCTGGCTCTCATTGCGTTGGGCATTCTCCTCTCAGGTGCCCTCGGCGGATCAGAGGCCCTGGCCCAGTTCGGCAAGAACAAAGTCCAGTACCGCGATTTCGACTGGCAGTATATCTCCTCGGAGCATTTCGACGTCTATTTCTATGACGGTGGCTACGACCTCGCCGTGTTTACAGCGACCGTTCTTGAATCGGCGTATGTGCAAGTTTCCGAGGAATTGAATTACTCGCTTCAGAATCGCGTACCGGCGATCATCTACCAATCGCACAACGAATTTCAACAAACGAACGTCACCAGCAGTCTGCTCGAAGAGGGAGTCGGCGGTTTTACCGAATCATTCAAGAACCGCATGGTGATGCCGTTCACCGGATCATATGAAGACTTCCGCCACGTGTTGCACCACGAGCTCACGCACGCGGTGACCTTCGACATGCTGTTCAGCGGTGTCGGTTCGATCTTCTCGCGTCAGGCGCTCTTCAATGTCCCGCTCTGGTTCGCCGAGGGGTTCGCCGAGTACTCATCGCGCCACGGATGGGACACATTCGCCGATATGGTCATTCGCGACGCCACCGTGCACAATTATCTCATCCCGCTGAATTACGTCGGCGGCTACCTCGCCTACAAGCAGGGGCAATCCGCCGTCCTGTATCTTGCCGAGCGCTACGGTGAAGAGAAAATCGCGGAGGTGTTGTCTAAAGGTCGGTTTGAACTCACGATGGATAACGCCCTGAAGAAGACGATTGGAAAGGGCATCGAAGAATTTAACGAGGAGTGGCAAAAGCGCCTGCGCAAAGAGTACTGGCCCGAAATCTCGATTCGTGAAGAACCGGAATTGTTCGCGCGCCAACTCACCGACAACGAAGAAGACGGTTCGTATTTCAACGAGAAGCCCGTGTTTGCTCCGCGCGGCGACCGTATCGCGATTCTCACCGAGAAGGCCGACAACACCGAAGTGCGAATTATCTCGACCGTCGACGGCGAACACTTGCGCACGGTGATTAAGGGCGGACGGACCGATCGCTTTGAATCGTTACATTCGTTTGTATCGGGTATGGACTTCTCGCCCGACGGTTCCACCCTTGCCTTGATCGCGAAATCGAGCGGCAACGACGCCCTGATGCTGCTCGATGTCGACGGCAGCGGCGACGATCGCACGTTGCGCTTCGGTTTTCAGTCGATGCGATCACCGTCGTTTTCGCCCGATGGCAAGTCGATTGTCGTCACCGCGAACCGTCACGATCAAAACGACCTCTATCTCGTCGACCTCGAAACCGAAACGGTCACGCGGCTGACCAACGACCGGTACGACGAGCAGGATGCGCATTTTCACCCCGACGGTGACCGCATCATCTTTGCCGCCGATCGGCCGTCCGATGCCACCACGCCGTTGATGCTGCCAGATGAACAGAATCCGGCGACGTTCGCCTTCGGTCGCTACAACATTTTCGAAGCGAATCTGGTGACGCGGACGGTCCATCCGATGACGGACGACGATGCCGAAGACAAGACACCGGTGTATGCGCCCGACGGGAACCGCATCTGCTTTGTCTCCAACAAGAACGGTATCTATAACCTGTACATCATTGACTCGCTCGGTGCAGACCCGTTTCCGATCACCGATGCCATTTCCGGCTGCTTCAGCCCGTCATGGTCCCCCGACGGAGAGGAGATAGCGTTCTCGGCGTTCTATCGCGGCGGTTTCGACATCTTCCTGATGACGGACATTCGACCGAAAGCGGAGCCGGGCGAGAATCTCGAGCCCACCGCGTTCGTGCGACGGTTGTCCGGTGAGGATTCCAGTGCCTTCGTGATTCGTCGTGAAGTCGAATTGGAAGAACGCGCACCGAAGCTGCTGTCGGAAGACTTGGAGTTCACGTCGTTTGTGCAGCCGGCGAGTACTCCCTACGAGCACCAGCCAATCAAAGACGACACTTCGGCAACATCGGAGGACACCACCGTTGCCCGCCAGCCGCTTGGCCCGCCAACGCCGGACAACCTCGATGAGATGGCTGCGGCGAAAGAGGATACCACGACAGCCCCAGAGGTCGCCCTGGCCGACACGGTGCTGACCGACTACGAGGTGCACGAGTATTCCCCGAAGTTCACACCCGATCTGGTGACCGGTGGCCTCGGCTATGACACCTTCTTCGGGCTGCGGGGACAGTCGTTCTTCGTCATCTCCGACTACCTGGGCGATCACCAGGTGTTCGTTGCCACTGATTTGATCAACACGATCGATCAGTCGAACATTCAGGTGTACTATCAGTACACGCCGAAACGAATCGACTACGGAATCGGCTTGTTCCACTCGAAATACTTTTACCTGAACTTCAACGACAAGCTGTTCAGTGACCGCACGTACGGCTTCCAGGCGAATGTCGCCAGGCCGTTTTCTAAATTCACGCGTCTGCAACTCGACGGGATGATGGTCTTCATCGACCGGCGGTTCGTGGATCAGCCGGAACCGCCCGAACGCGACCGTTCGGATCGCGTCGCGGTCGGCGTGTTGTCACTGGTCCATGACAACTCGACTTGGGGATTGACCGCGCCGAAAAGCGGCCGGCGGTATCGCGTGTCGTTGGAAGCGGCTCCCGATGGGTTCTCCGATGGGGTCAGCTATCGGGCGATGACCTTCGACTTCCGGCAATACGCCCGTCTGGGTGGCCGCTACAGTGTGGCTCTGCGTTTGGCCGGCGGCGTCTCCGGTGGCAGTAATCCCAAGCGTTTCTATCTGGGCGGAATGAGCAATTGGATCGGCTCTACCATCAGCCGCTCGAGTGTGTACGACGTTGAGGGGTTGTATTTCAGCCAGTTGATCACCCCCTTCCGAGGGTACGACTACTACGAAATCGACGGGTCGCGGTTCGGACTCTTGAATGCCGAATTCCGCTTCCCATTTGTCGACTACTTCGCCATGCGCTTCCCACTGCCGTTGGTGCTCAGCCAGATCGGCGGTGTGCTGTTCACCGATGTTGGCTCGGCGTGGAGCGACAACGATAAGTTCCGCGGGACCAGCAGCGCCGGCGGATTCCACCTCGAAGACATCAAGATGGCCTTTGGCTACGGATTGCGGGCCAACCTGGGCTTCATGGTCCTGCGGTTCGACCAGGCGTGGCGGACTGATCTCGACGTGGTGGCCGCCCATCCGAAGTACTACTTCTCACTGGGCGCCGATTTCTGATATTCTGAAAGCGATACATTTATTGTCTGCGAAGCCGGGATGTGAGTGCCTCCATCCCGGCTTCCATTTCCTGTCAGAATGCCCATAACGGGATTGTCTATGCCCGGTGGGTTCTATAGATTTACCGTTTGACTCTCAGGAAGAGCCGATGCACGAACCCACTGTCACATCAGAGCTTGTCGCCCAGCACGGGATCACACCCGACGAATACGAGATGATCAAGTCGATCCTCGGGCGGGAGCCGAATTACACCGAACTCGGTGTCTTTTCGGTCATGTGGTCGGAACACTGTTCCTACAAGAATTCGATCGTCCTCCTCAAGACGTTGCCCAAAGAAGGGCCGATGATGCTGGCCAAGGCCGGGGAGGAAAATGCCGGTGTGGTCGACTGGGGTGACGGTCGCGCGGTGGTCTTCAAGATCGAATCGCACAATCACCCGTCGGCCGTCGAGCCCTATCAGGGCGCCGCGACCGGCGTCGGCGGTATTTTGCGCGACATCTTTACCATGGGTGCACGTCCCATCGCCAGTCTCGATTCACTCCGTTTCGGCAGTCTCGATAACCCGCGTGTGCGGTTTTTGGTTGATGGTGTGGTGCGCGGTATTGGCGGCTACGGAAATTGCTTCGGAGTCCCGACCATCGGCGGTGAACTGATCTTTGAGGATTCCTACACCGGCAATCCGCTCGTCAATGCGATGGCAGTCGGCATGGTCAAGACCGACAAGATTGCCCGCGCCTCGGCATCTGAAGTCGGTGCGCCGGTGTACATCGTTGGCTCGAAGACCGGACGCGACGGGATCCACGGCGCCACTTTCGCATCGGAAGAACTGTCGGAGGAATCCGAATCGCGCCGGCCGTCGGTGCAGATCGGTGATCCGTTCACCGAAAAGCTCCTGCTCGAAGCGACGCTCGAGATGATCGACGCCGACGTGCTCGTCGGCATTCAGGACATGGGCGCAGCCGGTATCACCTGCTCCTGTTCGGAAACCGCGTTCCGTGGTGGGCAGGGAATGCACATCGACACCGGACTGGTTCCGGTACGCGAAGAGGGGATGACACCGTACGAAATTCTTCTCTCCGAATCGCAGGAGCGTATGCTTGTGATCGTCCGACCGGGACGAGAAGACGATGTCATCGCCATTTTCAAGAAGTGGCAATTGGAGGCGGAACGAATTGGCGAGGTAATCGAGGGCGGATGCTTCATCGTTGATCACAACGGCGAACGCAAAGTCGATATTCCGGCCGACGCACTGGCGCTGGGGGGCCGCACGCCGCAATACAAGCGTGCCGAAACGAAGCCCACTCACATCGACACGGCGCAATCCTGGGATCAAGACAGCATTTCGCAACGGGACAACTACGGGGACGTACTGAAACGTCTCGTGGGTTCACCCAACCTGGCCGACAAGAGCTGGGTGTATCATCAGTACGACACCAGTGTTCGCACCAACACCGCCATCGGCCCGGGGATGGATGCCGCCGTTCTGCGAATCCGCAAAACCAACACCGCGTTGGCCGCTGCCACCGACGGCAACGGACGCTATTGCTATCTCAATCCCCGGCGTGGTGCACAGATCGCGGTCGCCGAAGCCGCACGTAATCTTGTGTGCGTCGGTGCGCAGCCGTTGGCGATTACCAACTGCCTCAATTTCGGCAATCCCTATAAACCGGAAGTCTACTATCACTTTGCCGAGTGTGTGCGCGGTATGGGTGAAGCCTGCCGTTTCTTTGGCACACCGGTCACCGGCGGCAACGTCAGTTTCTACAACGAAGAGGGACCGCGCGCTGTCTACCCGACGCCGACCATCGGCATGATCGGGAAGATCGAGGATGTGCGTCACATTACCACCAACGACTTCAAAGCAACCACTGATTACATTGCGGTCGTCGGCGAAACGCGCAACGAACTCGGCGCATCGGAATACCTGAAAACGGTCTACGGATTGACAACCGGCAAAGTCCCCGCGCTCGATCTGGCGCGGGAAAAGGCCGTTCAGCAGTTCATCCTGCGCGCGATTCAGAATCAATGGATCGCCTCGGCGCACGATTGCTCCGACGGTGGTCTGGCGGTCGCGTTGTTTGAATCCTGCATCGGCCGGGATGATCATCTCTGGGGTATCGACTGCGAGGTTGATGTCGGCGCCATTCGTCCCGATGCCTACCTCTTCGGTGAATCTCAGTCACGCGTCGTCGTTTCGTTTGACGATGCCAATCGTCAGATCATTGAACACGCCGCACAGGAGGCGCATGTCCCGCTCACCATCATCGGCCGGGTCGCCGAAGGTGGACGATTCGTCATCAAACCGTTCATCGACGAATCGATTGAAGAATTGCGGGCTCTGCATCGCGACTGCATTCCCACGCTCATGGATGAACGTGTGACGGCGTCGCGGGTCGCATGACGGGTCTGCCCTTGAGGAGTACAGCCATGGCCACGACACCAGATGCAATGACAACGGCAGCCGGCGCGCCGGGCACCGCCATCCGCGCGCCTCGGGGAACAGAACGCACCTGCAAAGGATGGATTCAGGAAGCGGCGTTCCGCATGATCCAAAACAACCTGGATCCGGAAGTAGCTGAACTCCCCGAAGAATTAATCGTCTACGGCGGTTCCGGCAAGGCCGCGCGCAACTGGGATTGTTTCCACAAAATCATCGCGTCGCTGAAGAGTTTGGAAAACGACGAAACACTGCTTGTTCAATCGGGCAAACCGGTCGGCATTTTCAAGACACAGCCATCGGCCCCGCGTGTCCTGATTGCCAATTCCAACCTCGTTGGCAACTGGGCGAACTGGGAGGAATTCCGCCGCCTCGATGCGCTCGGTTTGATGATGTTCGGGCAAATGACCGCCGGATCGTGGATCTACATCGGGACGCAGGGCATTTTGCAGGGCACTTACGAAACACTCGCCTCGCTGGCCACGCGTCACTTCGACGGCAGCCTGGCCGGACGGTGGGTGCTCACCGGCGGAATGGGCGGCATGGGTGGTGCGCAACCGTTGGCGGTGACGCTCAGTGGTGGCGTGGCACTGGTCATCGAAGTCGATGAAGCGCGCATCGACCGCCGCATCAAAACCGCGTATTGCGATCGCAAGACGTCATCGCTCGATGAAGCGTTGAACTGGGTCAATGAGGCCGTTGCCAAGAAGCAACCGTTGTCAATCGGCTTGGTCGGCAATTGCGCTGATGTCCTTCCGGACATGGTCAAACGTAACATCATTCCGGATGTCGTCACTGACCAGACATCGGCTCACGATGAACTCTACGGGTATGTACCATCGGGTTTAGCGATGCATGAAGCGGTGCACATGCGCGTTGAAAACCCCGATGAATACATTCGCCGTTCATTCGATTCGATGGCGCGGCATTGCCAGGCGATTGTGGCGATGCAGAAAGCGGGAGCCATTGCGTTCGATTACGGCAATAACCTGCGCGGGCAGGCGCAGAAAGCGGGCTACGAGAATGCCTTCGAGTATCCCGGATTCGTGCCGGCGTATATCCGCCCGTTGTTCTGCTACGGCAAGGGACCGTTCCGCTGGGCAGCGCTCTCCGGTGATCCTAAGGATATCGCCGTCACCGACGATGTGATTCTCCGTGAATTCTCCTATAACGAGCCCTTGTGCCGCTGGATTCGCCTCGCCTCCGAAAAGGTCAAGTTCCAGGGCTTGCCCGCACGCATCTGCTGGCTCGGGTATGGCGAACGCGACAAGTTTGGTTTGATCATCAACAAGCTTGTTCGCGACGGAAAGATTTCCGCGCCGATTGTGATCGGACGGGATCATCTCGACTGTGGTTCCGTTGCTTCACCGAATCGTGAAACAGAGGGCATGAAAGATACGTCCGACGCCGTGGCCGATTGGCCTCTACTCAACGGGCTGCTCAACGCCGTCTCCGGCGCCGGATGGGTTTCGATTCACCATGGAGGAGGGGTCGGCATGGGCCAGTCGATCCACGCCGGCATGGTGATTGTCGCCGATGGGTCGGAGGATGCCGATGGCCGCCTGTCGCGCGTTTTGGTCAACGATCCCGGAACCGGTGTGATGCGTCACGTCGATGCCGGGTACGACGAAGCGATTGAATTTGCCAAAGACCGGGGAATGAACCTTCCCGGCCTGCCGTAACAACTAGATACCGTGCGTCTTCGTTTGGGACCGGCGACGGACGCGCACCTATTGGGGTCTCCGGTGCTTGCAACTGGAAGGTGACTCATGGTAAGGAATTCGCGGCAGGGACGCCGTAGCCGACGCCCCGAAACGAAGAATATTAACCCCTTCGGCGCGAACAATGCGCGCGCGGTGGCGTATGATCTGACAGTCAACGCCATGAAGGGGGGCGAACGTCTGGAACAAATGTGGGATCACAATGTCGGCCTGGCCGGGCTGTCCAGCCGCGATCGCGCGTTGGCCGTACACCTCGCCGCCGGCGTGCTGCGCCGTTTGCGCGTGCTCGATCACCGCGCCAACTATCTCACCGACGGCAAGTTCGAGGGCTTGAAGGAGCCGGTGCAATGGGTGCTCCGGATGGGATTGTTTCAGGTGGTCGATTGCGACCGAATACCCCCGCATGCCGCTGTGTCGACTGCGGTCGAGGCGGCCAAGTCGGTGTCCCACCAGGGTATTGCCGGTTTGGTCAATGCCGTGCTGCGTCGCGCCGCGCGCGAGCGTGATCAGTTGCATGAGCAGCTCGATAACGCACCGCCGGCCGAGAAACTGTCCATGCCCGACTGGCTGATCAAGATGCTGATTGCCAAGTACGGGGAAGAGAACATCGACCGCATTGCCCGCTGGGCCAACGCGCCACCCCATCACTACGTGCGTCTTGCCAAGGGCGGCCCTGGGCTGGCGCGCCTGAATGAACTGCTGGCCGGCGCGAATCTGCTCGCTGCCAAACCTCATCCGGTGTTCGATGAATACGCGGAAGTGGAAACAGCGGCACTAACCTCTGATTCACCGCTCTACTCCGAGCCGATTGGCTGGGTGCAGAATCCGGCCTCGGGTCTGGTCGTGCGATTGCTCGACCCCCAGCCCGGAGACCAGGTCATCGATCTGTTTGCCGCGCCCGGTGGCAAGTCGCTGTTGATCTCCGAAATGATTGGTCCCGAGGGCCAGGTGTTCGCGGTTGACCGCAGTGCCGAACGGTTGAAACGCCTCGAAGAGAACAAGCAACGATTCAGCGCCGACAACATGCTGCCGATCCAGGCCGATGTGTCCTCGCTCGGTGATCGCACCGCGATGCGCGTGCTCGCCGATGTGCCCTGTTCGGCCCTCGGCACGCTGCCGAAGAACCCGGAAGTCCGCTGGGTGAAGACACAGTCGGACATTGAACGTCTCGCTCGTTCGCAACGGATTTGGCTGAGTGTGGCGAGCAATCACGTTGCGCCCGGCGGTCTACTCGTGTACGCTACCTGTACGATTACATCCGAGGAAAACGAATTCACCGTTCGCGGCTTCCTCGAAGCCAACGATCAATTCGAACTGGAATCGGCCGCGCCGTATGTACCCGAGCAGTTCGTGACGAAGGAAGGGTATGTGTCGTCACGTCCGCCATTCGACGGTCTCGACGGTGTGTTTGCCGTTCGCCTGCGACGGAAGCCCGCCGCCCAATGATGGACAAGCTCCGCGACATCTGGAACCGGCAGCCGCGTTGGATACGCATTCCCGCACAGTGGATCGCTCTACCGATCATCGCCGCGTTTGCGTTGCTGTTGATTGTCGATGAAATCATCATGCCCTGGTACACGCGTCAGGGCGACGAATTCCCCGCGCCCGATCTGGTCAATCAGTCGATTCACGCCGCACAGGATCGACTGGAGGATATCGGTTCGTCGATGAAGATTGCCGAACGACGGTTTTCGCCCGACAGTCCCGACGGCACCATCCTCGAACAACGACCACCGGCCGGGGCACCGATCAAACACGGACGTGTGTTCAGTCTGGTCGTGTCGCGCGGTTCGGAGTTGATCGATGTTCCCCATGTGCGCGGCTACACACCGCGCCAGGCCGAGTTGATTCTCACGCAGGCCGGATTGCACGTTGGCGGGCACGCCGGTGAACGCGACACAACGTCAAATCCGGTTCCGGTCGGCACCGTGGTGCGCACCATTCCCGGCGCCGGCAGCAGTCTGCCGCGCGGCGGTGTGATCAATCTCCTCGTCAACGAACCAACCGACCGCCGCAGCACCTGGTGTCCCAACCTCGTCGGATTGAATATCGAAGAAGCCCGCAAAATCCTCCGCGACCGCGCGCTGCTCATTGGTTCCGTCGACCGCCGCTACGATACCACACTTCTTCCAGGCACCATCATCGCGCAATCGCACGCCCCCGGTGAGGAACTCGACGCCGGTATCGAAGTGGATCTGGTGATTTCACGCGACCAGTAGGTCGTGTACCAGTGGTGCGGACAGTCCTGCCCGCACACGCGCCTCAACACCCTGTAGTCCGGCTGCCCCGTTTATGGTGAGTCGAGTCGAACCGGCCGGACAAAGCGCCCGAAGCGGCCGCCCTACAAGAAGCGTGTCAGAGATGGCCCCGCAGGGACGGCACAACATAGCACCGGGCGTAAGGGTCTGTTGAAGAAGTTGTGTGTTGTGTCCGGCCATATGAAGCCACCAAATGAATGAATTGTAACCTCGCTGTAGGTCCGGCCAAGAGCCAGACCTACGCGACGATGATATAGGTCTTTCAACACGCCCTTTAGCCCGGTGTAAAGTTGTAGGGCGGATGCGCTATTTTCCTGATTTCACAAACTACTATCCCGAATGCATGCGCATTACGTTCACTGAGGATTCACCGACCGCGCATCCGCCGAACGGCCGACAGCCTCCGCCACCCCGTGGCGGGTGCGCGGACGGTCGTTATCGGATGGAAGACTATAGTGATTGTCAGAATTCCGTTCCGGTTGAGAAGAGGCGAGACTCGGCGTCATTCATACTCACGTTCGGGTGCCACGGGCCTTGAGGCCCGTGCAGCGAGCATGTGCCAACGTGGAACCACGGGCCTGAAGGCCCGTGGCACCCCAATGCAAACGGAAAGATATTCTGACAATCGCTCTAAGGTTTGCGTGTACGGATAGCAGGCGGTGATACGAATTGTAGAGCGCACCAACCCTACGGAGTTGAGAACACCGTCGACAGTCTACCTGGTCCCAGTTCCCTCTCCCCTCTGGGGAGAAGGCCAGGGTGAGGGATACCTACAGCGCAAACGCCACAAAGAAACTCTGCCCGCCACGATTGATGTGCAAGAGCACATTGTCGCCATTATCCTTGCCGCTGAGCGCATCGTTGAATTCCTCTTCGGTTTCGACACGGATCCGTTCGGCCGCATGAATCAGGTCGCCTTCACGTACACCGGCACGATATGCCGCACTCACCGGATCGATCGACGTGACCACGACGCCGCGGTACGTTTCATCGATTCCGTAGCGCTCGGCCAGTGCGTTGGTGAGCGTGCTGTACGAGAAACCCAGCAGTTCTTCGAGCGAACCGGTGGCCGCGGCGACTGCACCGTCGCCCGGCAGTTCACCGAGTGTGACTGCAATATTCTGCGTTTGGTCATCGCGAATGACTGTGAGTGTCACGTCGGTTCCGGGACGCGTCGCCGCAATGGAATTGCGCAGGTCCTGCACCGATTCGACCTCGCGCCCGTTCAGTTCGGTGATCACGTCGCCCGCTTCGACACCGGCCTTGTCCGACGGGCTGTCGGGTGTGACATCGCCGACCAGTACACCGGTGATCTCATCAAGACCCATCGCCGACGCAAGCTGTTCGTTAACGTCCTGAATCACGACACCGAGCCAGCCGCGCACGACCCGTCCTTCTTCCACCAGCGACGTCATAATGTTCATCGCCATGTTGACGGGGACAGCGAAGCCGATGCCCATGAAGCCGCCGGTGCGCGAGGCAATCGCGGTATTGATTCCGACCAGCTCACCGTCGAGGTTCACCAACGGTCCGCCCGAATTCCCGGGGTTGATCGCCGCGTCGGTTTGAATGAAGTCTTCATAATCGGCCAGCCCGACATTCGACCGTCCGGTGGCGCTGACAATGCCCTGTGTCACGGTGTATGCCAAATTCTCACTCATCGGGCTGCCGATCGCCATCACGATCTCGCCGACTTTCAGTGTCTCGCTGTCGCCGATGGCGATCGGGGTCAGATCGTCGGCGTCGATGCGCAGCACCGCGACGTCGGTCTTCTCGTCGCGGCCGACAATCGTCGCGGTGTAACGACGCTCGTCGTAGGTGCGGATGAAAATGCTGTCGGCGTTGGCGACGACGTGGTTGTTGGTCAGCACGAGCCCGTCTGCACTGACAATTACGCCCGACCCGAGCCCGCGCTGACGAAACTCGCGCTGCTCCGGCTGATCGGGTTGCGGTCCGAAGAAGCGTTCGAAAAACGGATGGTCGCCGAACGGGTTGACCATCCGGCGCGTGACAATGCGTTCGGTCGAGACAGTCACCACCGTCGGCCGCACCGTCTCGGAAATGTGAATAAACGCATCGCTCAGGTCGCGTAGCGTGTGGATTTCGTAATCACTCACCAGCGGTGTGGGCCGCTCACCCTCCTGTGCCACCGACGGCACCGCCAAGAGCGATATGAGCACAACCACCAGTAGCGCCGGCACTGCGGCCAGCCGTCTATTGGATCGATTTCGAGTCTGTATCATCCTGAGATCCTCCTCCTCTGATTTCAAAATCTCACAAGGGAATATTCTACAGCAGAAGCGGCCAAATCGTTGCAGGGTGAAACCCGGGAGATGGTTTACGTTGACAGTCAATGAGTTACGGGAAGAGACAACCGCCCTACTAATGTCATCCC